>NZ_JBEXCY010000118.1:0-34947 GCF_040605515.1 Dactylosporangium sp. NPDC005572
CCACGGTCGCCATGACAAATGCTCACACATCGGACAAAATGCCCCGCCGAGCGTGACCTTCCAGCGCGGCGCGGCAGAATCGATCCGTGAGCAACCTGGAAAGCCAGCCCGCCGAGGCGGCCCTGCCCGTCGAGACGGACTCCGCGCCCTGCGCCGAGCTGCTGGAGGGGCGCGACGTGCCCCTCGGCCGGTACACCGTCGTGCGGCGCTCCCTGCCCAACAAGTCCCGCCGTACCGTCGGCGCCTGGTGCTTCCTGGACCACTTCGGCCCCGAGGACATCACCGGCGGGCCGGGCATGCGCGTGCCGCCGCACCCGCACATCGGCCTGCAGACGGTGACCTGGCTGCTCAGCGGCGAGGTGCGCCACCGCGACAGCGTCGGCTCCGACCAGCTCATCCGCCCCGGCCAGCTCAACATCATGACCGCCGGCCACGGCATCGCCCACTCGGAGAACTCCCCGACCGAGCGCCCGCCGCTGCTGCACGGCCTCCAGCTGTGGATCGCCCTGCCGGACGGCGCCCGGAGCGGCACCCCGGCCTTCCAGCACCTCGCCGACCTGCCCACGACCACGCGCGACGGCGTCCGGATCACGGTGGCCGTCGGCGAGCTGGCCGGCCTGAGCTCCCCGGCCGTCGTGCACTCCCCGCTCGTCGGCGCCGACCTGCACCTGGCGGCGGGCGCCGCGACGACCCTCCCGGTCGACCGCGCGTTCGAGCACGCCGTCGTGGTGACGGAGGGCACCGCGACCGTCGAGGGCGTCGACGTGACCCCGGGATCCCTGCTGTACCTCGGCGCCGAGCGCGACACCCTCCGCATCACGGCGGCGCAGGAGGCCCGGCTGTTCCTGCTCGGCGGCGAGCCGTTCGAGGAGGAGCTCGTCATGTGGTGGAACTTCGTCGCCCGCTCCCACGACGAGATCGTCGAGGCCCGCACGGCCTGGATGACGGGACGGTTCCCGCCGGTCCCCGGGGGCGAGGATCCGCTCCCCGCCCCCGGCCTGCCGACGACCCGCCTGTTGCCGCGCCCGCGCTACCGGGCCGGCTGACGCGCAGCGCGGCTCACAGGAGGCGCCAGAGGTGGTCCGCGGTGCCGTTGTCGTCGAACTGGACCACCTGGGCGCTGTTCGCGGTCGACATGCCGTCGACGCCCAGCACCTTCATGCTGTGCTGGACCTGGAGGCGGAACCAGCCGCCGCCCGCGTCCAGCGGGCGCCACAGGTGGTCGGCCGAGCCGTTGTCGTCGAACTGCTGGACGCGGGCGCTGTTCGCCGCCGACATGTTCTCCACGGCCAGGAGCTTGCCGCTGTTCTGGTTCTGGATCTTGTACCAGCCGCCGCCCGCGTCGACCAGGCGCCACAGGTGGTCGGCGGTGCCGTTGTCGTCGTACTGGACCACGTTCGCGCTGTTCGCCGTCGACATGCCGGCGACGCCCAGGACCTTCGAGCTGTGCTGGTTCTGGATCCGCTGCCAGGCGATCGGCGCCGTGGTGCCCTCGACCCGCCACTCCAGGATGCCGGCCGAGACACCCGCCTTGAGCTGCACCGCCAGCCGCAGCGCCGACGTGGTGACCGGCGTGAACGTGACGCGGTTGAAGGTGTTGACCGCGGTGCCGTACGCGGACGCACCGGAGACCGGAGCCCAGGCGCCGCTCGCGGTGCGGTACTGCACCTGCCACGACTGCGGCGTGCGGCACTGGCCGAAGCCCGTGTCGTCGAACCAGTAGACGGACACCGCACCGGTCGTGACGGGCGAGGCGTAGCTGAGCTGCACCCACTCGGCCGTGCCCAGGTGGTCCCAGAAGGTCATCCGCGGGATCGTCGTGTCGGCCGAGCTTGACGGGATCCTGCCGTCGTTCAGCGCCGCCACCGAGTCGCCGCTCCAGCAGTGCGAGGCCGACGGGGTCGCCGGCAGCACCCAGTCGACGGCGTCGGGGCCGTCGCCGACCCGCGGGAACGTGGTGATCCGGACCCGCTGGGCGCCCATCGGCAGCAGGGTGACGGTCTCGTTCGGCTGCGTCGACCGGGCCGGCGACTGCTGCAGCGTGCGGACGATCCCCTCGGCGTCGGCCTGCCAGTTGACGATCTTCCGCGCGGTGACGGTGAGTGAGACCGGCGCGCCGTCGCGGGTGAACGGGTTCGCGGCGAGCGGGCCGGCCTTGCGGGTCACCGTCGCGCCCGGGTTGGCCGGGTCGATGAGCAGGCCGTAGTTCCACGGCGAGTCGGCGAACACCTCGTTCGCGGGCCACGCGTCGGTACCGCCGATGCGCCGCCACCGCTCGGCGATCGACAGCGAGAAGGTGAGCGGGCCGTTGTCGACGCTGACGGCGTTGCCGTTCTTCGCCCACGTGCGCACGGTGGTGCGCATCGGCAGCGTGACGGTCACCCGGTCGCCGTTGTTCCAGGCCTGGTCCACGACGACGAACGAGCCGGCCTCGAGGGTGCCGGTGACCAGGGCGCCGTTCACCCGCACCGAGGCTCCGGTGCTCCATCCGGGGATCCGCAGGTACAGCGGGAAGCTCACGCTCCCCGGCGTGCCCAGGGTCAGCGTGACCGTGTCGCCGAACGGGTAGTCGGTGTCCTCGGTGACGGTGACCGTGGTCGCGTTCGCCCCGACCTTCGCGGTGACCGACGACGCGCCGTACATCGCGGCGCACAGGCCGCGGTCCCAGGTGGCGAACCACAGCTCCTGCGCGTAGTACGGCCAGCCCATCCCGTAGTTGTGCGGGCAGCAGCGATAGTTGTGGATGCCCAGCAGGTACGCGAGCATCGGGAACCCGTTCTGGAACTGGCCCTGGGTCAGCGTGGCGTTCGTCAGCCCGATGCTGTTCGCGCAGGTGATGTAGTGGATGCCCTGCTGGGCCGGGTCGAGCGCGGCCGGCAGCGAGTTGAACGCCAGGTCCTCGCAGCGGTCCAGCCAGACGCCGTCGCCGGTCGTCCGGGCCAGCAGCTGGAAGCTGTGCATGAACTCGACGATCCCGCAGGTCTCGAAGCCCTGCCGGGGGTCGGTGTACCCGGGCCGGCAGTTCTCGTCGCCGGCGAAGCCGCCGCCGGGGAAGTTGCCGTAGAGGCCCATGACGGTGTCGTAGTCGCGGTAGGTGGCGGCCGGGTACTTCGGGTCGGGGTCGAGCAGGCCGAACTGGGCCGGCTCGCGGAAGCCCTGGGCGAGGTTCACGTTGTGCCAGTTCGGGATGCCGCTGGTGTAGTCGGCCGAACCAGCGTGGATCTTGCGGACCAGGTCGAGCAGCCACGTCTCGCCGGTGCGGTTGAACAGCCAGTAGACGCTGTCAATGTTGTCGCCCCAGCGCAACGCCGCCCAGCTGCGGTTGAACACGGCGGCCGGCTGGGCGTTCTGGAACTGGAAGTACCTGCGCATGAACGGCACGATGCGGGCGTCGTTGCTGTACTCGCCGAAGGACCGCAGCGCGTCGAGCAGCGGCATGTGCGGCCAGAAGTCCGGGCCGCCCTCCAGGGAGGTGCGCAGCGCGTCCGGGCCGAAGAAGCCGTCGCTCGCCTGGTTGGCGATGATGCCGTCGATCCACTGGCGGGCCAGGTTCAGGACCCGGGTGTTGCCGGTGACGTACCCCAGGTCGCCGAAGCCGCGCAGCCAGTACGGCAGCTCCTCCCAGGCGCCCTTGGTCCGGTCGACCCAGCCGCAGTTGTTCAGCTGGAGGTAGTCGGACACCTCCGGCATCCGCCCGCAGAGCCCGTCGGCCTCGATGTTGAGCTGTGTGCGCAGCCAGCCCCGCGGCTGCACCGCGCCCGGCGGGAGCTTGAGGAACGCGGTCGCCTTGAGCGGCGCGAGGTTGGGGGCGTAGTGGCCGCCCCGGGCGCCGGGCGTGACGGTCCTGGCGGTGCGCACTGCGGCCGACGCGCGGCTGCCGACGGCGGTGGACAGGGCGATCGCGCCGCCGGTCAGGGCGACACCGCTCGCAACGAACGTTCTGCGGTCCATGGACCGGGCTCCTTTGCTCCTGGCGGGGAACATCGAAGCTCGATTATGCGCGAATCGCGATCGATTATGAAAGAACTCGTTGGATTTTGTTCAGTCGTCGATGCCGACTGTGCGGTACCACCGCAGCGACCCGGCGACGGCGAGCCCGAGGCCGCCGGCCAGCGCGCTCGCCACGGCCCACCGGCCCCAGCCCGGCCCGGCCAGCACGCCCTCGCGGAACACGGCGGACTCGGCGAACCCGACCATCACCGCCAGGCAGGCCCCGGCGATCGCCACGACGATGTCGATGCGGCGGAACGCGAGCCCGATCCCGGCCGCGACCACGCCGGCGCCGGTGACGAGCGGCCAGAGCCGGGCCAGCAGCTGGGTGCCGAGCGCGTCGGCGGGCGAGGTGGCCAGCGCGGCGCTGTCGACGATCCAGGCGACGGTCAGCCCGCCGGCGACGACCGCGACGGCGACGAGCGCCCAGCGCCAGCGGTACAGCCCGGCGACGAGCACCGCGGCGACCAGCGCGCCGGCCCACCACCAGCCGGTCGGCGGGGCCGGGGCGGGAACGATCGTGCCGCGGACGATGCCGGGCTCCCGCCCGTCGACCAGCAGCGGCACGCTCCACGCGCGGGCCGGCAGCTCCCGGGCCCGCTCGTCGTGCCAGCGCACGACCGGCTCGGTGGCGATCGTGTGCCACTCGGGCGTGGCGGCCGCGTCGCCGCCGCGGGCGGTGCCGGTCAGCGAGCGGCTGGCGAACCAGGTCGGCGACCGGCGGTTCTCGTCGACGCCGCCGGGCCGCACGCGCAGGAACTCCTCGCCCTGCAGTCCGAGGACGGTGACCTGGCGACCCGACTCGTTGGTCAGCTCCAGCCGGGCCCCGCCCTCCACGGCGCGGACCGTGACGCCGGGCACCGACACCTCACCGACGACGACCCGGTAGTCCGCCGCGACCGGCGCGTCGGCACCGTGCGCGCTCGCCGGCCCGCACCACGCGAGCGCGAGCAGGAGGCCGGTGAGGACGGCGGCCGCGACCCGCCGGGTCATCCGGCGCGGGCGGCGGCGATCGCGGCGACCAGGTCGGCGCGGGCGCGGGCAACGCGGGAGCGGATCGTGCCGACCGGCACGCCCTCGATCTCGGCGGCCTCCGCATACGACACGCCGAGGACCTGGGTCAGCACGAACGCCACCCGGCGCTCGGCGGGCAGCGCGGCGACCAGGTCGCTGGTGGCGTGCAGGCCGGCGTGGTCGGCGGCGGTGAGCCGGTCGGGCTCGGCGACGACGCGGGCCTCGATCCGGCGGGAGCGCACGGCCGCGCGGACGTGGTCGGCGCAGGCGCGCCGGGCGATGGCGAGGATCCAGGTGCGGGCCGAGGCGCGGCCGGCGTAGTCGCGCAGCGACCGGAAGGCCCGCAGGTAGGTGTCCTGGGTGACGTCGTCGGCGGACGCGACCCCGACCAGGGCGGCCACGAACCGCCACACCTCCGGCTGGGTGGCCCGCACGAACGCCGCGGCGGCCGTCTCGTCCCCGCCGCGGGCCGCCATCAACGCCTCAGTCGCCGGGTCGCCCGCGTTGTCCACGCGGCGAGCCTAGCGCCCCGGCCTGGGAGGATCCTCCACACCCCGCCGCCTGCGGTACAGCCTGCGGTACACCAGGAACCCGGCACCGGCCGCGGCCAGCACGCCGGCCGTGATCCACAGCGGTGTGAGACTGCCGCCGCCCGGCGCAGCCGCGGCGGGCGCCGAGGTGGCGGTCGCCGGGACCAGGCACGCGACCTCCACCGGCGCCGGCGAGGCCGCGTCGGCCGCGACCGGGACGAGCGCCTGGCAGTGGCCGTCGACGGGGGCGCCGAGGTCGATCGAGACGCGCCACGAGCCGGGATCGAGGGTGCCGGTGTACGTCTGGGTGCCGCGCTCGTCGCCGGTCTGCCGCAAGGTCGCCGGCCCGACCGGCGCGGCGCTGCCGCCGGCCGGCGTCGCGGTCAGGGTCACCGGGGTCGGCTCGTTGATCGGGTGCCCGTCCTGCCACTGGGCGGTGATCCAGACCGAGCCCCGGCCGTCGGAATGGATCGTCACCGCGGCGCCGCCGTGCGCGGCCGCGGGCGCCGCGCCGAACACCAGCCCGGCGGCCACGACCGCGAGGACGGTTCCTGTGCGCCTCACCATCACGGCATCGCCGGCACGGCCTCCGGCCGGTCGTCGCGCACGTACACGACCATGTCGCCGGTCTGGATCGTGTGGCCCTCGGGGTCGGCCAGGGACAGCACCTTGCCCCGCCGGAAGATCGCGATGACCAGCTCGGTCAGCTCGCGCGGCGAGGAGCCGACCTCGTCGCGGCGGGCCGAGCGCATCGCCAGGGCCATGCCCTGGCCCGGGGTGAGCAGGTCCTCGACCACCTCGATGAGCGGCGGCGCGGTCGTCGACAGGCCGAGCAGCCGGCCGGCGGTCGCCGACGAGACGATGACGTGGTGGGCGCCCGACTGGCGCAGCAGCGGCGCGTTCTCCGCCTCGCGGGCCGCGGCGATGATGGACACCTTGCCCGACGTGAGCTGCCGCACGGTGAGCGTCACGAGCACCGAGGCGTCGTCGCTGTCGGTGGCGATGATCACCGCCCGGGCGTCCGCGACCCGGGCCTCCTTGAGCACGCCGGAGCGGGTGGCCGAGCCCTCGACGGTGACGAGGCCGTCGGAGGTCGCCTGGCGCAGCGCGCCCGGCGCCGTCTCGACGACCACCACCTGCGACTTGTCGAGGCCGTTCTCCAGCAGGGTGCCGACCGCGGCCCGGCCCTTGGTGCCGTAGCCGCAGACGATGACGTGGTTCTTCACGCGCCTCCTCCACCGCTGCAACCGGAGGTTGGTGCGGTACTGATCAGTCAGGACTTCGAGGGTGGTGCCGACCAGGATGATCAGGAACAGCACGCGGGCCGGGGTGATGACCAGGACGTTGACCAGGCGGGCCGACTCGGAGATCGGGGTGATGTCGCCGTAGCCGGTCGTCGACAGCGTCACGACCGCGTAGTAGAAGGCGTCGAGCAGCGACAGCCCGTCCTCGTTGACGTCCCGGTAGCCCTCGCGGTCGGAGTAGATCACGAGGACGATGGCGACGACCAGGCCGACCGCGAAGCCCAGCCGCGAGCTGATCGCCCGCAGCGGCCCCTGCCGCACCGCCGGGAAATGGATCACCGGACGTCCCCTGTCACCGCTGCGCTCACGAAATCCACCATAAGGGTCGGGTGTGGCGCCTCGCCCGGTGGGTAGATCGCACCACCCCACGCGGCGGAAGGAGGCGCGCGATGACCGAACACGGCCCCAGGGTGGGCGTCCTCGGCTCCTACGGCGGCTACAACCTCGGTGACGAGGCCATCCTGACCAGCTTGCTGGACGATCTGCGGGCCCGCCGGCCGGACGCCGACGTCCTGGTGTTCTCCCGCGACCCGGAGCACACCGCACGCGTCCATCCGGACGTCGCCGTCGCGCCCTGGGAGGGGGTGAGCCGCGACCGGACGGCCGAGGCGACCGGGCAGCTCGACCTGCTGGTACTCGGCGGTGGCGGCATCCTCTACGACACGGAGGCCCGCCGCTACCTGCGGGTGGTGCGCACCGCGCAGGAGCAGCGCGTGCCGGTGTTCACGTACGCGCTGGGTGCCGGGCCGCTGACCGAGGACCTCGACTGCGCGATGGCCCGGGACACGCTGGGCGCCGCCATGGAGGTCACCGTCCGCGACGAGGAGTCGCGGGTGGCCCTGGAGGAGGCCGGGGTGAACGCCCGGGTGACGGTGACGGCCGACCCGGCGCTGCTGCTCCAGCCGGAGGAGTTCAATGCGGCGGTACTGCGGGACTCCCTGCCACCCGGCCGGCGCGTCGTCGGCATGAGCGTGCGCGAGCCCGGCCGCGCGGCGCAGCACCTGGCCGCCGACGAGTACCACCAGCTGCTCGCCCACGTCGGCGACTACATCGTGCACCGGCTCGACGCGGCGCTGCTCTTCGTACCCATGGAGCGCTCGGACATCCGCCACGCCCACGCCGTGCTGTCCCGCATGACGGCGGCCGAGCACTGCCGGGTGCTGCACGGCGAGTACCGCCCGGGGCAGATCCTCGACCTCATGAAGCACCTGGACCTGGCCGTCGGCATGCGGCTGCACTTCCTCATCTTCGCGGCGCTCTCCGGCGTGCCGCTGCTCGCGCTGCCCTACGCCGGCAAGGTCTTCGACTTCGCGCAGCGCATCGGCGCGCCGGTCCCCCGCGGCGTGGTCCGCGAGGCGGCCGGACCGCTGCTCGCCCAGGTCGACCGGCTGTGGGACGAGCGGCCGCAGCGCACCGAGGACTCCGCGGCCCGGGTCGCGGCGCTGCGCCAGCGGGCCACCGAGACCGGGCGCCGGCTCGGCGCGCAGCTCGACCGGATCGCGCCGCGGCCGGTCAGCGTCGACGGGCCCCGGCCCGCCGAACGGGTGGCCTCATGACGGCACTCAGCTCGCCGTCGGGCCTGCCGAAGGTACAGCTGCCGCCCCGGTCCGCCATCCACGCCGGGCACACCGAGGTCCTGGTCGTCGGCGGCGGCCCGGCCGGGTTCGGCGCGGCCATGGGGGCCGCGGCCGCCGGGGCCGAGGTGGTGCTCGTCGAGCGCTACGGCTTCCTCGGCGGCAACGCGACCGCGGCCCTGGTCATGCCGCTCATGAGCTTCCACAACGAGATGAGACAGGCGGTCGGCGGCGAGGCCGGCCGCCTGTTGCCCACCGACCACGGCGAGGGCGAGCCGGTGGTCGCGGGCGTGCTGTGGATGCTGCTCGACCGGCTGGTCCGGGCCCACGGCGCGGTCCCGCCCAGCCCGGACACGGGCTACACGGTGCCGTTCGACCCCGAGCTGCTCAAGCTCACCACCTACGACATGCTCGCCGGCTGCGGGGTGCGGCTGCTGCTGCACTCGTTCGCCTCCGACTGCACCGCGCTGCCCGACGGCGGCACCCGGGTCGTCTTCGAGACCAAGTCGGGCCCGGTCGTCATCGACGCGGGCGTCGTCGTCGACTGCACCGGCGACGGCGACCTGGCCGCGGCGGCGGGCGCGCCGTACGAGATCGGCCGGCCCGAGGACGGGCTGACCCAGCCGATGACGCTGATGTTCCGGGTCGGCAACGTCGACCGGGACGGGTTCCTCGGCTACGTCCACGACCACCCGGACCAGTGGCGGGGCGTGCACGGCCTGTGGGACCTGATCCAGCAGGCCCGCGACGCCGGCGAGCTCGACCTGCCGCGCGAGGACATCCTGTTCTTCGCCACCCCCCACCCCGACGAGGTGTCGGTGAACTCGACCCGCTTCGGCGGCCTCGGCGTCAGCGTGTGGGACCTGACCCGGGCCGAGCTGGTGATGCACCACCAGATGGCCCAGATCGCCCGGTTCCTGCGCAACCGGGTGCCGGGCTTCGGCACCTCCTACGTCATCCAGAGCGGCGTGCAGGTCGGCGTCCGGGAGACCCGCCGGGTGCTCGGCGACTACCAGCTCACCGGCGAGGACGTGCTCGCCGCGCGGTCGTTCCCGGACGTCGTCGCCCGCGGCGCGTACCCGGTCGACATCCACAACCCGAACGGCCCGGGCACGATCCTGCGCCGCCTGCCGCAGGGCGCGTCGTACGACATCCCGCTGCGGACCCTCTTCCCCCGCGACGTGGACGGCCTGCTGGTCGCCGGCCGTTGCATCTCGGGCGATCACGTGGCCCACAGCTCGTACCGCATCATGCCCATCTCGATGGCCACCGGCCAGGCGGCCGGGGTGTGCGCGGCGCTGTCCGCCCGGACCGGCAAGGCCCCGCGGGAGGTGCCGGCCGAGCAGGTCCAGCGGGTCCTGCGCGCGCAGGGCGCGAGCCTCCCCGACCTCTGATTGTCAGGTCCGCTCGAACAGCAGTTGCTCGAGCTGCTCGTCGTCGAGTCGGCGGGCCGCCCAAGCCAGCTCGGCCAGGCCGGGGACCGGCTCGCCGTACGGCGGCCACCGGGAGCGCGTGGAGGGCTCCACGCCCGCCAGCGCCACCAGGTCGCCGGGGGCGATGCCGAGCAACCACGCGAAGGCGTCGACGAGCGACTGTTCGAGGTGTGTCCGGCCGCCCAGCGCCATCCCGTAGGTGGACGTCGACAGGTAGGGGCCTCCGGCGTGCATCAGCGCCGCCATGTCGATGCGGACGTTGCGGTTGTCCAGGAGCCGGTGGATCACCTCGCCGGGGACGGGCACGCGGGCGCGGGGGGTCCACGGCTCCGGGTGCGCCGCCCGCCGGTCGGGCATGGCCTCGATCCGGCGGAGCGTCTCCGCGACACCCCGGCGGCCGCGGTGCACGAGGTGGTTGACCCGCCAGGGCCCGGTCAGCCGGGCCGGCGCCAGGTCGGCGGGCAGTGCCTGGCCGGCGGCCACGAGCAGGTCGGCGGCGTGCAGGCCGAGCGCGGGGGCGAGCCGCCGCAGCAGCGCCGGGTCGGGCTCGGCGCCGGCGAGGACCGCGTCGAGGCTCCGGTCCGGCACGTCGGCGGCGGCGGCCACGGCCTCCGGCGGCGTGCCGCGGTGCTCCAGCAGCCGCGCGAGGCGTTGCGCAAAGGGCGGCACCAGCTCCACCCACCGACCCTAAGCGCACGGTCCGCGGCCCGCCTAGACTCGGGCGGTGCTCGTGCATCCCTGGGACGCGGCCGCCACCGACGAGGAGTGGCGGGGGTTCCTGCGTGAGCAGGACTTCGGGCAGCTCGTCGCGCCGGGCCGGGGCCGGGACCTGCCGGTCGTGGTGCCGACGCACTTCACGTTCGACGGCGACGCCACCGTGTGGCTGCACCTGGCCCGGCCCAACCCGGTCTGGCCGCTGCTGGAGGAGCACCCGCGGGCCCTGCTCAGCGTGATCGGCGACTACGTGTACGTGCCGTCGGACTGGAACGCCAACCCCGGCACGGAGGTGACGCGCGGGGTGCCGACGTCGTACTACGCCGCCGTCCAGCTCGCCTGCGACGTGCGCATCGTCGACGACCGGGCGGAGAAGGCGGCGCTGCTGCAGCGGCAGCTCGGGCACTTCCAGCCGGGCGTCGGGCGCGAACCGGTCACCGAGGCGGACCGGCTGCTGCCGGGCATCCGCGGGATCGAGCTGACCGTGACCTCGGTCACCGCGAAGTTCAAGTACGGCGGCAACAAGACGCCCGGGCACCGGCAGGAGCTCGCCGCGCGGCTGGCCGGGCGGGGCGGCCCGCTCGACGCGGCGGCCCGCGCGCACCTGCTGCGGCGCATCGATCCGGCCGATTCCTGAGAACGGGGCTGTGCGGACCGTCCCGATGCGTCAGGATCGATGAATGGCGACCACCGTTACCGAACGCACCAGTGCGACCCGGCCGGTCTCCACCGGCCGGCGTGACCTGATCGTCGCCCTCGCCACGCTGTGGCTGACCGGCGGGCTGTTCCTCGACGGCTGGGCCCACTCGCACGTGCCCGAGCTGGAGACGTTCTTCACCCCGTGGCACGGGGTGCTGTACAGCGGCTATGTGGTGCTCGCCCTCACCCTCGTGCCGGCCGCGCTCTGGCGGGGCCGCCCGGTCGGGCCGGTCCGCGACTGGTTCCCGCCCGGCTACGGCCTGGGGATCCTCGGCGCGGTGCTGTTCGCCGTGGGTGGCGCGATCGACATGACCTGGCACACGCTGCTCGGCATCGAGGTCAACCTGGAGGCGCTGCTCAGCCCGCCGCACCTGCTGCTGCTCACCGCCGGCTCGCTGATGATCGCCACCCCGGTGCGGGCCGCCGCGGCCCGGGGCGGCGCGCCGGGCGGCCTCCCCGCCGACCTGCCGGTGCTCGTCAGCATGATCAGCGCGACCGCCGTCGCCGCCTTCTTCCTCGACTACCTCTCGCCGTTCACCGACGCGCCGTCCGCGTCGACCGGGTTCGGCGGGCAGGCGTTCGGGATGGCGCAGTACCTCGCCTACTCGGTCCTCATGATCGTCGCGACGCTGTTCGTGTGGACCAGGCTGGGCCGCGTGCCGGCCGGCCTGATCACCCTCGTCGTGGCGGCCGCCTCGGTGCCCAACGGGGTCTTCGGCGACTTCGAGAACCTCTCCTCGCAGCTGTACCCGCTCATCGGGGCGGTGGTCGCCGACGCCGCCGTGCAGTGGGTCGCCGCGACCCGACCCCGGCTGGTGCCGCTCGCGATCGGGGTGCTGATCCCGCTGCTCGTCTGGCCGACCCACCTCGTCGGGGTCGAGGTCTCGCTCGGCGTCGGCTGGACCGAGGAGCTGTGGAGCGGCGTGGTCGTGCTGTGCCTGCTCGCCGGCGCGGTCCTCGGCGGCCTGTTCCTGCCCAGGGCGGGGGCCGATCGCGACCATGCGTGACACGCCGATCCGGGCCCGGAGCGGCCGTGGATGACCTGCTGCCCGGGTTCGTCGCCGTCGAGGTGGCGGGCGCGGCCGACTTCGAAGGCGAGTTGCTGCCGGCCGAGGCGGCCCACCTGAGCCCGCGCGCGGTGGCCGGCCGCCGCCGCGAGTTCACCGCCGGCCGGGTCGCCGCCCGCCGCGCCCTGGGCCGGCTCGGCGTGGTCGGCCACCCGCTCACGGCGGACAACCGCGCGCCGGTCTGGCCCCGCGGCACCACGGGCAGCATCACGCACACCGCCGGCTACTGCGCCGCCGCCGTCGCCCGCACCCCGGACGTGCGGGCGGTCGGCATCGACGCCGAGCGCCGCACGATCCTGCCGGCCAACGTGCGCGCGTCGATCTGCCTGCCCGAGGAGCTGGAGTGGTGCGCCACCCGGCCGGGCGAGGACTGGTGGCCGGCCGTGCACTTCAGCGCCAAGGAGGTCGTGTACAAGCTGTGGTCGCCGATCGTCGGCACCTGGCTCGACTTCCACGACGCGCGGCTCACCATCGACGTCGAGACCGCGACGTGGACGGCCCGCATCGACCCGCGCCGCCTCGACACGTCGCCCGGCGCCCCGGACCGCTTCACCGGCCGCTTCCATGTCGCCCCGGACCTGGTCCGCAGCGCCGGGGTCGTGCCAGCCTAGAACCATGCTCGACGACGCCCTGCAAGCGCCCGGCCCGCGGCCCCTGCCGGCGACCGTCGAGGACCTGCTGCGCGCCGAGCACGCCCCGCCCCGCCTCGCCGCCCACCTGCGCCAGGTCCACGACGTCGCCTGCGACCTGCTCGACCGGCTCGCCGAGGAGGTCCCCGAGCTGGACGTCGACCGGCCGGCGGTGGCGTTCGGCGCGGCGACCCACGACATCGGCAAGGCCCGCCACCCGGAGGAGCTGACCGGCCCCGGCTCCCGCCACGAGGCGACCGGCGAGCGGCTCCTGCTCTCCTACGGCGTGCCCGCCGACCTGGCCCGCTTCGCCGCCGTCCACGGCGACTGGGACCGCCCGGACGCGACGGTCGAGGAGCTGCTCGTCACGGTCGCCGACAAGGTCTGGAAGGGCCGCCGCGAGCCGGACCTGGAGCAGCGCGTCACGATCGCCGTCGCGGCCGCGACGGGCCGCGAGCCGTGGGACGCCTTCCTGCTCCTCGACGACCTCCTGACCCACCTCGCCGAACGCGCCGACGAACGCCTCGCCTTCCAGGCGGCCTACCCCGTGTAACGGGGTTCGTAGCGGCGGACCGGCTGGGTCTCGCGGAGCAGCGCGCGCATGCCGGCCAGGGACGGGTCGACCAGGCCGAGGGCGCGGGCCTGGACCAGGACGTTGCCGAGGGCGCCGGCCTCGACCGGGCCGGCGAGCACCGGCAGGCCGCAGGCGTCCGCGGTGAGCTGGCACAGCAGCTCGTTCCGCACGCCCCCGCCGACCAGGTGGACCACGTCCACGGCCCGGCCGGAGAGGCGCTGGGCGTCCTCGACCGCGCGGCGGTACGCCAGCGCCAGGCTGTCCAGGATGCACCGCGTCATCGCCACCGGGTCGGCCGGCACGGGCTGGCCGGTGGCGGCGCAGGCGGCGGCGATGCGGGCCGGCATGTCGCCCGGTGCCAGGAACGCCGGGTCGGTCGCGTCGACGACGCTGCGGCCGGCCGGTGCCGCGGCCGCGCCGGCCAGCAGGCCGTCCAGGGTGACGCCGGCACCGGTCGACGCCCAGTGCCGCAGGCACTCCTGGAGCAGCCAGAGGCCCATGACGTTGCGGAGGAGCCGGACGGTACCGTCGACGCCGATCTCGTTGGTGAAGCCCGCATCGCGGGACTCGTCGGAGACGACCGGGCGGTCGAGCTCCACCCCGACGAGCGACCAGGTGCCGCAGGAGATGTAGGCGAAGCGCTCCCCCTCGGCCGGCACGCCCGCCACCGCCGACGCCGTGTCGTGCGAGGCGACCACCGTCACCAGGGTCTCCTCGGCCAGCCCGGCGTCGGCGGCGACCGACGGCAGCAGCGTGCCGGCCGGGTCGCCGGGCCGCCACAGCGGGGGCAGCAGCCCGGCCGGGAGGCCGAGGCGGTCGAGCAGCGGCTTCGCCCAGCCGGTGCCGCCCGCCGCGAGCAGGCCGGTCGTCGAGGCGTTGGTGAGCTCGGCCCCCTGTGCGCCGGTCAGCCAGTACGTGATGAGATCCGGGATCAGCAGCAGCCGCTCGGCCGCCGCGAGCTGCGCCGTCCCGCGCGCCGACGCCAGCTGGAACACCGTGTTGAACGGCTGGAGCGCGATCCCGGTCGCGGCGTAGAGCTCCGCCGCCGGCAGCGACTCCATGACGCCGTCGGTGCGGGCGTCGCGGTAGTGCACCGGGTTGCCGAGCAGCCGGCCGTCGGCGTCGAGCAGGCCGTAGTCGACGGCCCACGAGTCGACGCCCACGCTGGCGACCGGGCCGGCCCGGCGCAGCCCGTCGAGGATCCCGCCGTACAGCTCGAGGATGTTCCAGTGCAGCGTGCCCTGGACCCGCACGGGCGTGTTGGCGAAGCGGGCGCTCTCCGTCAGCGCGACCCGGCCGGGCCCCACCTCCGCGGTGATGACCCGGCCGCTCGATGCCCCCAGATCGACGGCGGCGATTCTCATCTGAGGAACGCGGCCGCGACGCCGGCGTCGACCGGGACATGCAGGCCGGTCGTCTGGGACAGGTCACCGCCGGTCAGGGCGAAGACCGCGTCCGCGACGTGCTCGGGCAGCACCTCCCGCTTCAGCAGCGTGCGCTGCGCGTAGAAGGCGCCGAGCTCCTCCTCGGGTACCCCGTACACGGCGGCCCGCTGCGCGCCCCAGCCGGACGCGAAGATGCCGGAGCCGCGCACGACGCCGTCGGGGTTGACGCCGTTGACCCGGATGCCGTGCCCGCCGAGCTCGGCGGCGAGGAGCCGCACCTGGTGCGCCTGGTCGGCCTTGGTCGCGCCGTAGGCGACGTTGTTCGGCCCGGCGAAGACCGCGTTCTTGCTGGCGATGTACACGATGTCGCCGCCGAGCCGCTGGGCGATCATCGCCCGGGCCGCCTCGCGGGCGACCAGGAACGAGCCGCGGGCCATGACGTCGTGCTGGAGGTCCCAGTCGGCGGCGGTGGTCTCCAGCAGCGGCTTGGAGATGGACAGGCCGGCGTTGTTGACGACCAGGTCGACCCCGCCGAACGCGAGCGCGGCGGCGTCGACGGCGGCGCGGACCGCGTCCTCGTCGGTGACGTCGACGGTGACCGGCACGGCCACGTCGGTGGAGCCGAGCTCGGCGGCGACGGTCGCCGCGGCCTCCGCGTCGCGGTCGGCGACGACGACGCAGGCGCCCTCGGCGGCCAGCCGGTGCGCGATGGCCCGGCCGATGCCCGAGCCGCCGCCCGTCACCAGCGCGATCCGCGTCGCAAGCGGCTTCGCGCGAGGCATGCGCCGCAGCTTGGCCTCCTCCAGGGCCCAGTACTCGATGCGGAACTTCTCCGCCTCGTCGATCGGCGCGTAGGTGGAGACCGACTCGGCGCCGCGCATCACGTTGACGGCGTTGACGTAGAACTCGCCGGCGACCCGGGCGGTCTGCTTGTTGGCGCCGAACGAGAACATGCCCACGCCGGGCACGAGCACGATCGCCGGGTCGGCGCCGCGCATCGGCGGCGAGTCCGGGGTGGCGTGGCGCTCGTAGTAGGCCGCGTACTCGGCCCGGTAGGCGGCGTGCAGCTCGCGGATGCGTTCGGGCGTTCCGCCGCCCGGGTCCAGGACCAGCGGGCGGACCTTGGTGCGCAGGAAGTGGTCGGGGCAGGAGGTGCCGAGCGCGGCGAGCCGGTCCAGGGCCTCCGAACCGGCGAAGTCGAGCACGACGTCGTCGTCCCGGAAGTGCCCGACCTGCCTGATGTCGGTGGACGCCAGCCCGCGCAGCACCGGCATGAGCGCCGCGGCCCGCTCCCGGCGGTCCTCCAGCGGCGCGGTCACCACAGCCCCGAACGGGTCGGGCCGGCCCCGCGACGCCAGGAACTCGGTGGCGACGCGGATGATTTCGAGGGAGTTCGCCTCGCACTCGTCGGACGTGGCGCCCCAGGCCGTGATCCCGTGCCCGCCCAGGATGACGCCGATCGCCTGCGGATTGGCGCGCTGGACCGCCGCGATGTCGAGGCCGAGCTGGAAGCCGGGACGGCGCCACGGAATCCACAGGACGCGGTCGCCGAAGCACTCCTTGGTCAGCGCGGGACCGTCCGCCGCCGTCGCCAGGGCGATGCCCGCGTCGGGGTGCAGGTGGTCGACGTGCGCCGCCTCCACCAAGCCGTGCATCGCGGTGTCGATCGACGGCGCCGCCCCGCCCCGGCCGTGCAGGCAGTAGTCGAACGCGGCGACCATCTCGTCCTCGCGCTCGACGCCGGGGTACACGTCGACGAGCGCCCGCAGCCGGTCGAGCCGCAGCACCGCCAGCCCGCCGGCCGTGAGCGTGCCCAGGTCGCCCCCGGACCCCTTCACCCACAGCAGGTCCACCGGTCCGCCGGTCACCGGGTCCGTCGCCGTCCCCTTCGCGGAGGTGTTCCCGCCGGCATAGTTCGTGTTGCGCGGATCGGCCCCGAGCCGGTTCGACCGCGCGATCAGTTCGTCCGTCATCGAACGCCTTCCGTGAATTTCCTGCATCGAGACACATTTGAAGTCGGGCTTGGCGTGGCTCCACGAACCCGGGACTGCAACGCGCTATTTTCCGGTCCGTGGTTGCCGCCGTGACACGCACGTTCCGGTACCGCTGCTATCCCACCGATGCGCAGGCCGCCGAGTTGACGAGGACCTTCGGCTGCGTGCGCAAGGTCTACAACATGGCGTTGGCCGCTCGTATCGAGGCGTGGAAGCTGCGCCAGGAACACGTCGGCTACACGGCCAGCTCGGCGATGCTGACGGCTTGGAAGCGGACGGACGAGCTGGCGTACCTCAACGAGGTGTCGAGTGTGCCCCTGCAGCAGGCGCTGCGACATCTGGAGTCCGCGTTCACAAACTTCTTCGCCAAGCGAGCCCGCTACCCGCGGTTCAAGACCAAGCGCAGGTCCCGAAGCGCGGCCGAGTACACCAGCCGGGCATTCCGCTACCGCGACGGGAGGCTGACGCTGGCGAAGATGCGTGAGCACCTCGACGTCGTTTGGTCGAGGCCCTTGCCCGAAGGGGCGGAGCCGTCCACCGTCACGGTCAGTCGGGACGCCGCCGGGCGATGGTTCGTCGCGGTGCGATTTCACGACCGCCATGTGGTTCCACCGCATGCTGACGGCGGTGCTGTCGGCATCGACGTCGGCATCCACCACCTCATCACGTTGTCGACCGGCGAGACGATCGAGAATCCGAAGCACGAACGTCGCGATCGGGCCCGCCTGGCCCGTGCTCAACGTTCGGTTTCGAGAAAGGTCAGGGGCGACGGCGCGAACCGGGCCAAGGCACGCCAGCGGGCCGCCCGTATACACGCTCGCATTGCTGACCGTCGCCACGATCATCTGCACAAACTGACCACTCGACTCGTGCGTGAGAACCAAACGCTGGTCGTCGAGGACCTGGTCGTCCACAACATGGTCAAGAACCACCACCTTGCCCGTGCCATCTCCGATGCCGGCTGGCGGCAGTTCCGCACCATGCTCGAGTACAAAGCCAACTGGTACGGCCGCACGGTGCTCGCAGTGGACCGCTGGTTTCCCAGCTCGAAGCTGTGCTCGAACTGCGGTGAGACCACCGACCGGATGCCCCTCGCCCTGAGGGCGTGGACGTGCCCGTGCGGCGCAAAGCACGATCGCGACGTGAATGCCGCGAGGAACATCCTGGCCGCCGGGCTGGCGGTGTCGGCCTGTGGAGCTGACGTAAGACCTCAACAGGGATCCTCCCGGACGAGGCGGCCGGCGGTGAAGCAGGAAGCCCCTCGGGTGACCGAGGGACCCTCCCGCCTTCGGGCGGGCGGAGGAGGTCAAGCTCCCCAGCCAGCCTGTGTGCCGCCCACGCGCTCGGCGCGGATCTTCTCGAAGTAGCCGGACCGGCGGTACGCGCCGATCGGGTCCGGGTCCAGCCCCAGGTCCTCGCGGACCTCGCGGAGCAGCGGCCGGACGTCGGTGTTGTAGGCGTCCATGAGCGCCTCGTTGGCGCCGAGCACGTCGCCCTCGTCCTGCGCGGCCCGCAGCGCCGCGTGGTCGACGAGCAGCGCCTTCGCGGTGGCCTCCTGCACGTTCGTCACCGAGCGGATCACGGCCGGGATCTTCGGCTCGATGTTGTGGCACTGGTCGAGCATGAACGCGATGCCCTTGTACGCGCCGCTGCCCGACACGGCGTCGGCCAGGACGATCTCGTGCATGATCCGGAACAGCTGGAACGGGTCGGCGGCGCCGACCATGAGGTCGTCGTCGGCGTAGAAGCGGGAGTTGAAGTCGAACCCGCCGAGCTTCCCGGCCCGCAGCAGCACCGCGACGATGAACTCGATGTTGGTGCCGGGCGCGTGGTGGCCGGTGTCGATGACGACCTGGGCCCGGTCGCCGAGGGCGATGCAGTGGGCGTAGGCGGTGCCCCAGTCGGGCACGTCGGTCATGTAGAAGGCCGGTTCGAAGAGTTTGTACTCCAGCAACATCCGCTGGTCGTCGCCGAGCCGGGCGTAGGTCTCGGCGAGGGCGTCGGCGAGGCGGTCCTGGCGGGTGCGGACGTCGTCCTGCCCGGGGTAGTTGGTGCCGTCGGAGAACCACAGCTTCAGGTCGCGGGAGCCGGTGCGGTCCATGACGTCGATGCACTCGAGCAGGTGCCCGATCGCCTTGCGCCGCACGCCCGGGTCGGGGTTGGTCACGCTGCCGAGCTTGTAGTCGTTGTCCTGGAAGACGTTGGAGTTGACGGTACCGAGCGCGACGCCGAGCTCGCGGGCATGGCGGGCCAGGTCGGCGTAGTCGTCGACCAGGTCCCACGGGATGTGCAGGGCGACCGTGGGCGCGACGCCGGTGAACCGGTGGACGGTGGCCGCGTCCGCGAGCTTCTCGTACGGGTCCCTGGGCACGCCCTCCTGCGGGAACACCTTGAACCGGGTGCCCGAGTTGCCGTACGCCCAGGACGCCGTCTCGATCCGCTGGCCGCGCAGCTGCGCCGCGACACGCGCCCGCGTCTCCGGGGCGAGCTCAGTCATTGCAATGCTCCAAGCTGGTGCTCCAGGTTGAACACCTCGTCGAGGACGACCAGGTGTCGCCCGCTGATGAAGAAGTCGGCCATCTCGGCCTCCCACCGCGCGGACACCTCGGTGGCGTCCATGGCGGCCTGCGCGGCGGCGAGGTCCTCGGTGAGGAGGGTGCCGACGAGCAGGCCGTCGTCGCGGAGGAAGAGCTGGTAGTCGTGCCAGCCGGCGGCGCGCAGTGCCCTGAGCATGTCCGGCCAGACGTGGACGTGGCGGCGCCGGTACTCCTCGAGCCGGTCCGGTTTGACCTGGAGTGTGAAGCAGACCCGGCGCACGCCACTGCCCCTTTCCTGACGGATCAGAAGTTGAACTGGTCGATGTTGTCGGCCTTGAAGGTGAACGGGTCGCCCAGCAGTACCGTGGCGTCCTTGCCCACCGTGAACTCGCCAAGCTTGCCGGCGGTGAACTTGTCGCCCTCCTTGCCCGAGATCAGGCCGGACGCGAGCGAGGCGCCCGCCCAGGCGGCGAGGTAGCCGAGGTCCGCCGGGTTCCACAGCGCGAACGCCTTGACCGTGCCGTCCTTGACGTAGGCGCGCATCTGGTTCGGGGTGCCGAGGCCGGTGAGCTGGACCTTGCCCTTGTACGTGGAGCCGGACAGGTAGCGACCGGCGGCGGCGACGCCGACGGTGGTCGGCGAGATGATGCCCTTGAGGTTGGGGTGCTTGGCCAGCAGGCCCTGGGCCTCCTGGAACGACTTCTGGTCGTCGTCGTCGCCGTAGACGGTGTCGACGAGCTTGAGCTTGCTGTACTCCGGCTTGGCCAGCTCCTGCTTCATCATCTCGATCCAGGCGTTCTGGTTCGTCGCGTTGGCCGTCGCCGACAGGATGGCGATCTCGCCGCCGTCGGGGCCGATCGCGTCGGAGATGAGCTTGATCTGGACCTTCGCGATGCCCTCGGAGGTGGCCTGGTTGATGAACAGGTCACGGCACTCGGGCTTGGTGTCGGAGTCGTAGGTGACGACCTTGGCGCCGGCCGCGCGGGCCTCCTTGAGGGCGCCGCAGATGGCGTCCTTGTCGTTGGCCGACACCGCGATGACGTTGGTGCCCTGCTGCGACAGCGTGTTGATGTAGCTCACCTGGGCCGACGGGCTGGCCTCGGACGGGCCGGTCTCGCTGTAGACGCCCTTGAACTCCTCGACCGCGACCTTGCCGCCCTTGTTGTCGGAGGTGTCGAAGTACGGGTTGTTGACCTGCTTGGGCAGGAACGCGACCTTCAGGCCGCTCTTGATGCCGCCCCCGCCGGTGCCGCCGCTGCTGCCCGACGACGGGGTCTCGTCCTCGGCGCAGGCGGTGGCGGTGAACGCGAGCGCGGCCGCGACCGCGAGTGCGATGACCTTTCGCATGCTCATTGAATCCTTTCAGGGGGTGCCATGACATTGGGGTGTCGTGGGGGTGTTGCGTTACGCGGGCCGCCGGCGACGCAGGCGCTCCCGCGCCATGCCGACGACGTTCGGTCCGACGACCGAGGCGATGAGCAGCGAGCCGGTGACGATGGTCAGCGTGTTGGCCGGCACGTAGGCCAGCTGCAACGCGTTGCGCAGCGTGCTGAGCAGCACGACGGCGCCGATGACGCCGATCATGCCGCCGCGCCCGCCGAAGATGGAGACGCCGCCCAGGAGCACCGCCGCGACGACGGCGAGCTCCAGGCCGTTGCCGTTGTCGGCGCGGGCGCTGGCGAAGCGGAACGTCCAGAACACCCCGGCGAGCGAGGCCATCGTGCCGGTCGCGACGAACAGCCAGAATTTCGTGCGGGCGACCGCGACCCCGGCGAACCGGGCGGCCTCCGCGTTGTTGCCCATGGCGTAAAGCCCGCGGCCGATCGGCGTGGCGTGCAGGACCACGCCGAAGAGCACGGCCAGGGCGGCGACGACCAGGATGAACCACGGGATGGTGAGCCCGGGGATCGCGCTGACCGCCGAGTCGGTCCAGGAACTCGGGTAGTCGGAGATGGCCCGGTCCCCCAGCACCACGTACGCGAGGCCGCGGTACAGGGCCAGGGTGCCGATGGTGACGGCGAGGGACGGCAGGCCGAAGACGGTCACGAACAGGCCGTTGACCGCGCCGGCCACCGCGCCGAGCAGCAGGCACAGCACGACGAGCAGCGGCAGGCTGGTCACGCCGCGCGCCCACAGGTCGCCCATCACGGCGCAGGTGAGGCCGAGGACGCTGGCGACCGACAGGTCGATCTCGCCGGTGATGACGACGAGCGTCATCGGCAGGGCGATGATCGCGATCGGGATCACCTCGAGCGTGACGAACCGCCAGAACCGCGGGCTGGCCACGCCGTCGATGGCCGACGCGCCGATGACCACGACGAGCACCAGCGCGACCAGGACGACGACGTCCCAGGTGCCGAGGGCCCGGACCTTGCTGGTCATTTCGCTCCTCCGAGCTGCTTGGCGACCCGTACGGAGAGGGCGCGGTCGAGGCCGATCGCGGCCAGGATCAGGGCGCCGACGGCGGCGCGCTGCCAGAACGGTGTGGTGCCGAGCACCGGCAGGGCGCTGCCGATCGTGGTGAGCAGCATGGCGCCGAGTGCCGCGCCGTAGACCGAGCCGCTGCCGCCGAAGATGGCGACGCCGCCGACCACGACCGCGGCCACGACGTTGAGCTCCTGGCCATTGCCGGCGTTGGCGTCGAGGGTGCCGAAGCGGGCCACGTACAGCACGCCGGCCAGGCCGGCCAGGGCGCCGCTCGCGACGAAGGCGTAGAACACGCGCCGACCGACGGCGATGCCGGAGAGCCGGGCGGCGGCCGGGTCGGAGCCGATCGCGTACAGCTCGCGGCCGCTGCGGTACGACTTGAGGAAATAACCGGCGCAGAGCACGACGACGACGGCGAACACGGTGAGCACCGGCACGCCGAGGACCGTGCGCGTGCCGAGGTGCAGGAACGACGCCGGGATGTCGGCCGCGTTGATCTGCTTGCCCTTGGCCCACTGGTAGTCGATGCCGCGGAAGACGTACAGCGTGCCGAGCGTGACGACCAGCGCCGGCACCCGGGCGGCGGCGATGAGGGCACCGTTGACCGCGCCGCACACCGCCCCGAGTGCCGCGCCGGCCAGGACGACCACCGGGATCGGCAGGCCCGGGTGGTCGAGGTACAGCGTGCCGGTGAGGAACGCCGAGAGGCCGAGGACGGAGCCGACCGACAGGTCGACGTTGCGGGTGATGACGACGATGGCCTGGCCGGTCGCGAGGATCGCCAGGATCGTCGAGCCGAGCAGCAGGTCCTTGATGCTCTGCGCGGACAGGAACCGCGGGTTGGTGATCGCGGTGATCCCGATGAGCAGGACCAGCGCGACGACGATGCCGAGCTCGCGGACCAGGAAGACCCGGTGGGTGATGCGGGTCTTCTCGCCCTTCCGGACCCGCTCGGCGACGGCGGTCATGCGCTCACCTGACCGGTCGCTGCCAGCATCACGGACTCCTCGTCGGCCTCGGTGCGGGGGATGTCGGCGGCGAGCCGCCCTTCGTGCATGACGAGCACCCGGTCGGCCATGCCGAGGACCTCGGGCAGCTCGCTGGAGACCATGAGGACGGCGACGCCCTCGTTGGCCAGGTTGCTCAGCAGCCGGTGCACCTCGGCCTTGGTGCCCACGTCGATGCCGCGGGTCGGCTCGTCGACGATGAGCACGCGCGGCTCGGTCGACAGCCACTTCGCGAGGACGACCTTCTGCTGGTTGCCGCCGGACAGGGTGGACACCGGGTCGCTGAGCCGGGCCGCCTTGACCTGGAGCCGCTCGGCCCAGGTGCGGGCCTCACGGCGCTCGGCGGCGCCGGACAGCAGCCCGAGGCCGGCGAGGGACCAGCGGCGCGGCAGCGTGGCGTTGCGCTCGACCGACAGCTCCATGACGAGGCCCTGCTGGCGGCGGTCCTCCGGCACCAGCGCGAGCCCGGCGGCGATCGCCGCCTGGGGGCTGCCCTTGGCGAGCTGCCTGCCGTCGACGACCACCTGGCCCGAGTCGTACCGGTCGATGCCGAACACGGCGCGGATGACCTCCGAGCGGCCGGCCCCGACCAGTCCCGCGAGCGCGACGATCTCTCCACTGTGGATGGTGAAGCTGACGTCGCTGAAGGCGCCTTTTCGCGTGAGTCCGCGAACTTCCAGCCTCGCCTCGCGGACCTCGGTGTCCTGCTTGGGGTACAGCGAGGACACCTCGCGGCCGACCATCCGGCGCACCACCTGGTCGACGGTGAGCTCGCTCGCGAGGTCGGTGGAGACCCACTGCCCGTCGCGCATGACGGTGATGCGCTGGCAGAGCGCGAACACCTCGTCGAAGCGGTGCGAGATGAACAGCACCGCCGCGCCGTTGTCCCTGAGTGACCGCGCGACGGCGAAGAGCCGCTCGACCTCGACGCCGGACAGCGCCGCGGTCGGCTCGTCCATGACGAGCACCCGGGCGTCGAACGACAGCGCCTTGGCGATCTCGACCAGCTGCTGGTCCGCGATCGACAGGCCGCGGGCCGGCCGGTCGGGGTCGAGGTGCACGCCGAGGCGGGTGAACAGCTCGGCGGTACGGCGGCGCATCTCGCCGGCGTCGATGCGGCGCAGGCCGCGCAGCGGCTGGCGGCCCATGAAGATGTTCTCGGCGACGGAGAGGTCGGGGAAGAGCGTCGGCTCCTGGTAGATGACGGCGATGCCGGCGGCGCGGGCGTCGGCCGGGCCCGCGAACACGAGCGGCCGGCCGTCGAGCGTCAGGGTGCCGGTGTCGGGGGCGTGCGCGCCGGCGAGGATCTTCACCAGCGTCGACTTCCCGGCGCCGTTCTCGCCGACCAGCGCGTGCGCCTCACCGGCGTGCAGCTCCAGCCGCACGTCGCGCAGTGCGGCGACGGCGCCGAAGGACTTGCTCACGCCGTCGAGGGCGAGCAGCGGACCGGTCACTGACGGTCTCTCCGTTTCTCGAATCCGTTTGAAACGTTCTTGTGAAACGTTTCATGGCGTGACTAAGCTGACGGTAGAAGGCCGACCGAGACCGCGTCAAGGGTTTCGATCGCGTTACCGTTTTGATACACCGCCCCTGTTTCTTGGAGTCCCATGTCGACGACGACCGGCATCAAAGAGGTGGCCCGCCGCGCTGGCGTCTCCATCGGTACCGTCAGCAACGTGCTCAACCGGCCCGAACTGGTGGCCACGAGCACGCGCCAGCGGGTGCTCGACGCGATCGCCGAGCTCGGCTACGTCCGCAACGACTCCGCCCGCCAGCTGCGCGCGGGCCAGAGCCGGCAGATCGCCCTCGTCGTCCTCGACGTGACGAACCCGTTCTTCACCGACGTGGTCCGCGGCGCCGAGGCGGCCGCCGAGGAGCACGGCGTCATGGTCGTGGTCTGCAACAGCGGCGAGGACGCCGGCCGCGAGCAGCGCCACCTCGACCTGCTCGAGGAGCAGCGGGTCCGGGGCGTGCTCATCACGCCGGTCGACGAGTCACCGGGCTCCCGCCTGGAGCTGCTCATCCAGCGCGGCACCCCGGTGGTGCTGGTGGACCGCGGCTCGGGCCGGCACAGCCGCTGCTCGGTCGCGGTCGACGACGTCCTGGGCGGCCGGCTCGCCGGCGAGCACCTGGTGGAGCAGGGCCACCAGCACATCGCGTTCGTCGGCGGCCCGGCGACGCTGACCCAGGTCCACGACCGGCACGCGGGCATCGCCGCGGCCACCGCGGGCCACGCGTCGCTGTCGGCGGTGGCGACCCCGAACCTGACGGTGGCGTCGGGCCGCTCCGCCGCCGCGGAGATCGCGGCCCTGCCGCCCGCGGACCGCCCGACGGCGGTGTTCTGCGCCAACGACCTGCTCGCCCTGGGCGTGCTGCAGGAGATGACCCTGCGCGGCATCCGGGTGCCCCAGGACGTGGCCATCGTCGGCTACGACGACATCGAGTTCGCCGCGGCCGCCGCCGTGCCGCTGTCGTCGATCCGCCAGCCGCGCGAGCAGCTGGGCCGCACTGCCGCGGCGCTGCTGCTGGAGGAGATCGAGGACGACGGCCGCCACGAGCACCGCCACGTGGTGTTCCAGCCCGACCTGGTGGTCCGCGAGTCGAGCGCCAAGCCCCGCACCCGCTCCCGCCGCCCCCGCTGAGACCCCCGCCGTGGCGGGCGCGGCGGCTAGAAGTCGAGGATGCGGCCGCCGGCCGGCGGCGCGTCCGGGCGCGGACCGCAGCGGACCTGGGGCCGCAGGCGGGCCAGCTGGTGCGGCGCCAGCTGGGCCACGGTCGCGAACTCCTCCACCGACGAGAAGCCGCCCCGGGCGGTCCGCTCGGCGACGATCTGCTCGGCCCGCGCGAGGTCGAACTCCCCGAATCCCGCCAGCTGCGCCGCCGTCGCCGCGTTGAGATCGATTGGCCCGAACACCGGCGCCGCCGACGGGGGGACGTGAGCGGGCGCCGGCGGCGTCGGCCCGACACCCGGCGGCAGGAACGACGACGCGGGCCCGACACCCGGCGGCACGAACGGCGAGGCCGGCCCCGCACCCGGAGGTGGCGCGAATGGCGAGGCCGGCCCCGCACCCGGGACCGGGGGCGGCGGGAACGACGGTGAAGCCGGCCCGGCGCCCGGGACCGGAGGTGGGGTGAAGACCGGGGGCGGGGATAGCGGGCGGACCGGCTGCCGGGACGCCACCCAGCGCAGCCAGCCCGGGTTGACGGCCAGCGAGTGCACGATGCTGGCCAGCCAGAGCAGGAAGAACAGCACCGCCGTGTAGCCGGCGGACGCGTCCTCGCGCGTGCGTTCGAAGACGATGAACACCGCCCACGTCGCCAGCAGGTAGCCCAGGCCGCTGGCCCACCAGGCCGGGCGGCGGGCGCGCAGGCCGATCACGAGCAGGCCCAGGCCGCTCAGGCAGCCGAGGCCCAGCACCGAGCCGAGCACCCACAGGCTGTACAACACCTTGCGTCCGAACGTCATGAGCCTCTCACACCTCGATCGTGCGGCCGTGGAGCGGGACGACGGGCAGCGCCGCGGTGGGGGGCTCCTCGCCCGCCTCCCAGTCCTCGGGGGCCGTTGCGGCGACCGCGCGGGTCCGCGCCCACCGGCGGATCTCGTCCAGCTTCTCGGCCTGCGTGACGCTGAGCGGGACCGTCGCGGCGACGGCGCGCAGGAGGTCGTCGCGGTGCAGTGGGCGACGCTGCGAGAACGCGTCGAACAGGGCCGCCACCACGGCCTGCTCGATCTCCGCGCCGGAGAAGCCGTTCGTGCGCACGGCCAGGTCGGCGAGCAGCGGCTGGTCCAGGGTCAGCGCACCGGCGACCGCAGGCTTGCGCAGCCGCCGGGACAGGTGCACGCCCCAGATCGACACGCGCTCGGAGCGGGTCGGCAGGTCGACGAAGAAGATCTCGTCGAAGCGGCCCTTGCGCAGCAGTTCGGGCGGCAGGCGCTCGATGTCGTTGGCGGTGGCGATGACGAAGACCGGCTTCGACTTCTCCTGCATCCAGGTGAGGAACGTGCCGAAGACCCGAGAGGTGGTGCCCGAGTCGCTGATGGAGGAGGAGAAGCCCTTCTCGATCTCGTCGACCCACAGCACGCAGGGCGCGCTCGCCTCGGCCGTGCGGATCGCCGCGCGCATGTTGTGCTCGCTGGAGCCGATCAGCCCGGAGAACACGCGCCCGACGTCCAGGCGGAGCAGCGGCAGGCCCCAGCCGGCGGCGACCGCCTTCGCGGTGAGGGACTTGCCGCAGCCGGGCACGCCGGTGATGAGCACGCCCTTGGGCGCGGGCAGGCCGTAGTCGTCGGCGGCGGCGAGCCACGAGTTGTCCCGCTTGGCCAGCCAGCGCTTGAGGTGCTCCAGGCCGCCGACGTCGGCCAGCCGCACGCCCGCGTCGACGAACTCCAGCAGCCCCGACTTGCGCACGG
The DNA here is from genome assembly GCF_040605515.1 of Dactylosporangium sp. NPDC005572. Taxonomy (NCBI): domain Bacteria; kingdom Bacillati; phylum Actinomycetota; class Actinomycetes; order Micromonosporales; family Micromonosporaceae; genus Dactylosporangium; species Dactylosporangium sp. NPDC005572. The sequence continues at coordinate 27,290 of NZ_JBEXCY010000118.1, forward strand.
TCTGCCGCTTCTCCTCGTGCACGACGGCGAGGTCGGCCAGGTCGAGGACGCCGTCGTTCACCATCGCGCGGGCGAACGCGTTCTCCGCCTCGTGCAGGGTCAGCCCGGCGGCGGCCTTGGCGAACCGCTCCCGCCCGACGTCGTCGAGGTCGATGCGGATGCGCCCGCCGGCCGCGTTGCCGGCGATCATCGACTCCAGCACCCGGCGGATCTCCGCCTCGGTCGGCAGCGGGAAGTCGACGATCGTGACGTCCTTCTCCAGGTCGGGCGGGATGCGCACGACCGGCGCGACGATGACCAGGGTGCGCGGGACGGCGCCGCTCTTGAACGCCGCGGCGATGTCGCGCAGCCGCCGCACGACCGTCGGCAGCACCGGCACGTCCCCGCCGAGCGAGTTGTGCAGGTCGCGGAAGACGAACAGGCCCGGCTCCTGGATGCGCAGCACCGCGTCGAGCGCGTTGTCGGGCTCGGTCGTGTACTGCCGGGCCGCCCCGTCGGGCTGGAGCAGGCCGGTCGTCGCCGACCAGGTCCACACCGGCCGCGGGGTCCGCACCAGCGCCGCGTCACCGGCCACGGCGGCGAGCTCGGCGAGCACCCGGTGCTCCTCGAACGACTCGACGTAGAGCACCGGGAACCGGGCCTTGAGCAGCTGCGCCAGGTCGGTGCGGAAACCGGTCACCGTGCGAACTCTCCCTTGCCGGCCGGCGGATCTTCCCCGACCGTACCCGCGCGCCGCGGCTCAGATGAGTCCGCTGGTTGTCGCGAGCCCTGTCAGGAAGGCGGCACCGACCAGGACCGTCATCGCCCAGGCCTGGCGGCGCAGGCTGCGGCGGAACGCGGGGCGCTCGGTCGGCAGCGCGAACACCCGCGCCGGCCAGTGCCGCCACGAGACGTTCGCGAACACGGCCGCGGCACACAGGTACAGGACCAGGATGAACCAGGGCAGCCGCGGAACGGCGATCGCGCCGGTCGCCAGCAGGGCCGCGATCAGCCCCACGACCCGCCAGCGGTTGCCGTGCGCGAGGGTCATCAGGAACTCCTCGAGCCGGTCGTCGTCGGTGAAGAACCGGGCCGCTTTCGGCTGCACCACGAGCAGGCTGTAGGACATGGCCCCGACCCAGACCGCGGCGAGCGCCAGGTGCAGGGTCACGATCGCCGCCATCGGGCCAATCTAGCGGTACCTCCAGCCGAGGCCGCCGACACCGTACTCGCGAAGGCGGGCGCGGTGGTGCCGGCGGCCTCGGAAGGATCAGGGCACCTTGATGACGTGCCAGACGCCCTGGACGCCCTCACCGGTCGTCTGGCCCGGAGCCGTGTCCCTGATCCAGCGGTACAGCGGGTGGCCGTCGTACGCCGCCTGCGACGACCCGTCGGGCCGGGTGACGGCGGTGATCGCGCCGGGCAGGGTGACCCCGGCGGCCGCGGTGACGGGGGCCGCGACCGGCGGCCAGTTGACCGCGCACTGGTCGACGCAGGCCGAGGTGGTGGCCGTGTCCTTGTCGAACAGGTAGAGCACGTAGCCCTGGCCGTCGGCGAGGACCTTGCCCAGCGCGGTGGTGGCGACGGTGAGGGTGCCGCCGGCGGCGCTCGGGCTGGGTGCGGCGCTGGTGGCGGCGGCGGTCGTAGCGGTGGTCGTGGCCGGGGCGGCCGGTTGGGCGTCGGTGCCGTCGTCGCCGCACGCGGTCAGGGTGGCCGCGAGGGCGAGCGCGGGCAGCAGCAATCGCAGGGTCGATTTCATGGGTTCTCCTCCGATGTGCGGGGATTCACGGAGATGTACCCCTGGTGCACCGATTCGGTTCAGGCGGTGCTGCAGTCCGTGCTTCAGGCGGTGCGCGCCTCGCCGAGCAGCACCCCGTCGTGGTCCGCGACCCGCACGGCGTCGACGTTGGCGAGCTGGATCGAGCTGGCGCCCGTCACCCGGGCCGACTTGCTGTTGGTGGGGCCCCAGCAGGCGGCCTGCTCGGACTGCCCGCCGCGGCCGACGACCTGCAGCACGTACGGCCCTTCGCCGGGCAGCCCGGTCACCTCGAGCGCGACGCTGACGCCCCACTGGCGCGGCGTGAGGGTGGCCCGGCCGGCCAGCCCGCTGCCCTGCGCGGCGACGAACTGCACGACGGTGCCCGCGGAGGCGCTGACGCTCGGGCTGGCCGCGGCCTGCGGCGGTGGCACCGTCCGCGGCCCGGCGTCGCGCAGCGCGAGCGCCGTGATGAGCACCAGCGCGACGATCGCGGCGGCGGCACCGGCGAGGGCGCCGACGGGGAGCCGCCGCGGCCGGGCCCGGCGCAGGAGGGCGTCGAGGCCGGCCGGCGTCGGCTGCTCGAGGGGCTGCGCGGCGGGGTCGTCGGGAAGGCGCTGGAGCAGCTCGGGCACCGGCGCGAGCCGGTTGACCTCGTCGCGGCACTCGGCGCAGGCGCTGAGGTGCGCGTCGACCCGGAACTGCTCGTCGTCGCCCAGCCCGCCCAGCACGTATCCGCCCAGGAGCCGGCGGACGTCGTCGTGCCCGGCGCTCACCGCAGGACTCCCATCTCCTCGAACACCGCCCGCAGCGCCCGCACGGCGTAGAACGCGCGGGACTTGACGGTACCCTCGGGGACCGACAGCTTCCGGGCGGTGTCCGCCACGGTACGGCCGTCGTAGTACACCGACTGCACCACCTCGCGGTGCTCGGCGGAGAGCCGGTCGAGCGCGGCCTTGATGAGCCACCCCTCGACCATCTCGTCGACGTTGTCGGCCGCGGCCACCGCCTCGACGGCGTCGGGGTCGGCGACCAGCCGCGGCCGCCGCTGCTCGGCCCGCCACGCGTTGCTGACCACGTTGCGCGCGATGGTGAGCAGGTAGGACCGGGTGGTGTCACGACCGACGTCGATGCGCCCGATGTGCTTCCAGGCCCGCAGGAGCGTCTCCTGGACGAGGTCCTCGGCGCGGTGCCGGTCCCGCTCGTATCGCGAGACGAAGCCGAGCAGCACACCGTAGTGCTCGGTGTACAGCGCGGTCATCAGCTCCTCGTCGCGTGTCACCGGACCCCCTCCCGCCACTCCAGTACGGGTCTACACCCTCATGCGGTCAAGGGTTCAACTTCCTTGGCTGAATTCTTCCTGTGAACAGCCGGAAGCCGCGACGCCCGGGGCGCCGCGGCTTCCTGTGGAGCGTGGTGGGTCAGGTCGTGGTCGAGCCGGCCCGGCGGTACGCCAGGAGACCGACGACCAGGCCCGCCAGGCCCAGGACCAGGCCGGCCACGCCAAGGCCCACGGCGGCGCCGTCGCCGCCGTCGTCAGCGGCCTGCGTCGCCGGGCCCGCGGTCGCCGTGGCGCCCGCCGCGGCCGCGGTGGCGTCCGCCTTCTTCGTCAGCTTCAGGACCGGGGCCGGGTGCTCGGCCTCGGCGCCCGCCGACGGCTCGTCGATCCAGCGGACGACCTCGCCGCCGGAGTACGTCTGGAGCGCCTTGAAGACGATCTGGTCGGTCTCCGGGAGCGGGCCGAGCGAGACGTCGAACTCCTGGAACGTGCCGGGCTTGATGGCCGACGCGGTGTCGGCGGTCCAGGTGATCTTGGACACGGCCTCGGTGATCTCGCCGTCGGCGGACTTGATCGGGGTCGTCAGCTTGCTCTTCTCGGCCACCGCCGTCCAGCCCGGCACGGGCTTCAGCGACACCGACGCGATCGCCTTGTCGGTGGGGATCGCGATCTCCAGCTTCACGGTGCTGGCGTCGTCGCGCTCGTTGGGCACGCGGAACGTCACCTTCGTGTACCCGCCCTGCGTGGCGGTGCTCGGGTTGACGGTCACGTGCGCGGATGCGACGGCGGGGAAGGCGAGTGCCGCGGTGGCGGCCGCGACAACGGCGACACCGGCGCGGACCACGTGGGTCAGGCGCATGCGGGGGACGGTCCTCTCTCGGTTCGGATGAGCACGAACAGGGAGATGGTCGGTGGAACCCCCGCAAAAGTTCCCGGCCGCTACCTCCTGAGGTCGCCCGGGTCGGCGTACGCCGACCCGATCACGATCACCGCGAACAGCGCCACCGCCAGGACGTGCACCACGGTGCACCAGAGGCAGATCGCGTCCAGCGTGAACAGCTCGGCGAAGACCAGGTAGAAGACGAAGAGGACACCGACCGCGGCGAGGACCACCCGGCCCTGGCGCAGCCAGGGCGACGGCGAGCGCCACAGAGCCGGCAGCGAGACGACCACCATCGCCGCGAAGTACAGCAGGCCGAGCAGCGCGACCGGGATGCCGAGGAACTTCGACTGGTCGCTGGTGGTGACCTTCAGGCAGTTCAGCGCGCCGGTCTCGGGGCAGGCGAGGGTGGTCGACGAGGTGAAGTGCTCGATCGTGAGGTAGATCGAGACGCCGAGCCCGACGACGGCGAGCGCGAGCGAAACCACCGGGACCCACGGCTGCACGAGCCGCCGGTCGATCTCCGGGACGCTGACCGCGCTACTTGACGCTGACATTGGCGAAGTCCTTCTCGAAGGCGGTCACGGCCGGGCTGGTGCAGACGTCGCCGGGCTGGCCGCCGGTGAGCCGGCACAGCAGCGCGGTCATCGCGTTGGCGTTGCCGTCGACGGTACGGCCGAGCGAGCTTTGCGGGTCGGCCACGGCGCTCACGATCTCCGCGTGCGTCATGCCCTTGAGCAGCTGCGGGCTGAACGAGGAGCCGGCCATCAGGCCCTGGTTCGCGAAGGTCAGGAACGGGATGGCGCCTGCGGACTGCGCGTCGACGTACGGCGGGGCGTTGTACTTCGCCACGATCTGCTGCTGCTGCGGGGTGAGCGTGTCCAGCGGCGCGTAGCTGCCGCCCTGGCGCTCGTTGGTGCTCGTCTCGACGCCCTGGAAGGTCAGGTACTGACTGGTGTACGTCGAGCCGTGGAAGGAGATCGTCGGCGTGTCGGGGAAGGTGTCGTCGGACGCCGAGCGGCTCAGCGTCAGCCCCTGGAAGGTGCCGAAGCGGGACAGCGCGATCACCAGCGGCCAGCGCTGCGCGGCGCAGAACGGGCAGTACTCGGCGCCGACGTACAGCACCAGCGGCTTCCCGCCGTCCTTGAGCACCTCCTGGCCGGTCGTCAGGTTCGGCAGCGTCGGGTCGTTGCCGCGGGCGACCGAGTTGAGCGTCGCCGCCGGCACCGAGGTGAGCCCGCTCACGACGGCCGTGGCCGCGTCGCCGGTCGGCACCGGCGAGGCGTTCTCGCCGCCGCCCTCCCCCGCGCCGCCGAGCTTGGCCACCACGAGCACGCCGAAGGCGAGCGCCACGACCACGATCGCCGTGGTCGCCCAGCGCATCCGGCCCCGCCGGGCATCGGCCCGCTCCTGGATCACCCGCATCCGCCGCGCGTAGTCACGCGCGTCGCGCTGCCGTCTGGACACCCGGCCACCCTCCGTCTGGACCCTCGACTGCTCCATTAGTCGTCGGTGACCCGGCCCAGGTTCCCCGAACACGGCTGGGATCACTCGCGCGCGCCGAAGTTAGCCGCCCGCGCCGGGCCGTCACCCGGGCCGAAGGTCCCGTTTCCGCCAGGACGTGAGCACGCAGTCGCCGCAGGTGCCGCCGCCCGGGATGCGGTAGTACAGGCAGCAGTTGTGCCGCCGCAGCGACCGGCCCGCGAGCGACGCGGTGCCGAGCAGCGGCGGCCGGGCCAGCAGGCCGGCCACCACCGGCCACGGGTCGCCGGGCAACTGGCCCGCCGCCCCGGCCAGCGCCGACGCCACGTTGCCCCGGAGCACCTTCGGCGACAGCCGGAACCGCTCGCGGAACGTCGCCAGCACCGGCTCGACCAGCCCGAGGACGACGGGGAGGAGCGCGTCCGCCGGCCGCGTCGCCACCGGCCCGCAGGCGACCGGCCACGGCCCGCCGGGCACCGGCTTCCACCACAGGTCCGCCGGCTCGGCCGCCCGCACCCGGTCGTCGAGCACCACGTCGGCGAGCAGCGGCGACACCAGCCGGGATGCGATCCCCAGGAACAGCACCGACGCCACGACGCGCTCCGGCACCACGTCGTCGGCGAGGCCGAACATCCCGATGAGCGCCCGGCGCGACACGCCGACCCGCTCGGCGGCCACCTCGGGGTCGAGCAGGTCGGTGAACGGCCGCCAGGCCGCGTCCCCGTCGTACGCGTCCCACACGAAGTAGGGCCCCAGTTCCATGTCCGCCATTCTAGGTGGGGTCCATGTGGCCAAATGGCCATGAACGGCATAGAGTGACGGATGTGACTGCGCGGTACCGGGCGCTCGCGGACGTCCTGCGCGAGCGCATCGTGAGCGGGGACCTGCCGCCGGGCAAGCGGCTGCCGAGCGCGGGCGAGCTCGCGTGGGCCCACGACGTCGGCCGGGACACCGCGCTCAAGGCGCTCAACCTGCTGCGGTCGGAGGGCCTGCTGTACATGGCCCACGACAACTCGATCCGCGTCGGGCAGGCCGGCCCGCCGTGCGCGACGCTCGTGCGACTGCCGCAGGAGGCGACGCTCACCGCGCGGATGCCGACCCCGCGGGAGCGTGAGGAGCTGGGGCTGCCCGAGGGCACGCCGGTGCTGGTCGTCCGGCTCGGCGACGTGGAAGAGGTCCACGCCGCGGACCGCACGGCCATGCGCTACTCGTGATCGACGACGACCACCGTCACGTTGTCGCGGCCGCCGGCCACGACCGCGCGGCGGACCAGCTCCTCGGCCGCCTGCTGGGGGTCGGGGCAGTCGCCGAGGACGGCCGCGATGTCCGCGTCGGACACCTCCAGGGGCAGGCCGTCGGAGCAGATGAGGAACCGCTCCCCCGCGCGCGCGTCGTGGACCCACAGGTCCGCCCGCGGGCCGGGGTCGGTCCCGAGCGCCCGGGTGATGACGCCCCGCCGGCCGGTGACCGCCTCGGGGGCCACGTGGTCGACGGTGAGCTGGTCGAGCTCGCCGTGGCGCCAGCGGTACACCCGGGAATCCCCGATGTTGAAGACGACCCACCGGTCGGCGCCGTCCAGGCGGACCAGACAGAGGCCGACAGCCGTGGTGCCCATCCCGGCCAGTGACGGGTCGGCGACCGCGGCGGCCAGGATGTCCTCGTTGGCCCGGGCTAGCTCGTCGCGCACGTCGTGCGGGCTGCGGTCGGGGATGTCCTCCAGGCGGCGCAGCGCGGTGACGGCGATGTTGCTCGCCACGTCACCGGCGGCGTGGCCGCCCATGCCGTCGGCCACGGCCCAGATGCCGCGGCCGGCCACGGCGCTGTCCTCGTTGCGGCGCCGGACCTTCCCGACGTCCGTGGCCGCTCCGGCCCGGATGGTCGCCGACATTCACACCCCCACCGGTTGCGCGAGCAGTTCGACGATACGGGCCGCGAGCGTCTCGCGGCTCACCCGGCCGGCTGCCTCCGGACGGTCCAGGTGGTCCTCCGCGTCCGGCACGAACCGGACGCCGGCCTCGGTGACACGGCCGGTCGAGCGCAGCACGAACCCGGGCTCCGCGAAGGTCAGCGTCGTCAGATGGTCGGCCGTGGCCGCAGGATGCTCCTTCAAACCGCTGAGACTACTCGGCTCCCGAACGGCCCTTCAGCCGGGTCGGGGTCCCGATATCGGCCGGCGTCGGCGGGGGGCCCCCCCCCGGCGGCGGGCCCCCCGCCCGGGCGGCGGGGGGGGTGGGGGGGCGGGGTGTGGGTCCCCCCGGGGGCGCCCGGAAACCGCCCCCAAC
>NZ_JBEXCY010000119.1:0-34816 GCF_040605515.1 Dactylosporangium sp. NPDC005572
GGCGCGGACCGCGCCGAGCAGGTGCGCGGCCCGCGGGTGGGCGATCACGACGCGCGGCTCGGCGGCGGCGATGCGGGGCACCAGCCGGGCCGCCGGGGCGTCGATCTCCAGCGGCACGTAGACGCCGCGGCCCTTGAGCACGCCGAACACCGAGCGGATCAGGCCGGTCGAGCGGGGCACCAGCAGCACCACCCGGTCGCCGGGCCCGACCCCGGCGGCGAGCAGCGCACCCGCGAGCCGGTCGCTCTGCTCGTCGAGCTCGCCGTAGGTCAGCCGGTCGGCGCCGTGCACCACCGCGACCGCATCGGGGGCCCGCCGCGCGTGGTGCCGCACCAGGGACGCCAGGGACTGCACGACGGTCTCCTTTTCACCAGGGAACGACCGGCGCCACTGTCCCAGCGATTTTCGAGAAATGTCAATGACCACGGGACCTGGCAAAGCGGCTAGGTCCATCGTGCGGGCGGCCGATCCTTGCCGCGCGAATCCGCCGCTGTCGAAGATTTCCCGGACAGCACGCGCCTGACGGTCGAAAGAGACGCCGATGCACGCAATCGTCATGGCCGGGGGAATGGGCCGCCGGCTGGCCGCCGTCGCCCCGCGGATTCCCAAACCGCTGATCGAGGTGGGGGGAAACCCGATCATCGAAATCATCGTCCGGCAACTGCGGGCCTCCGGATTTGACCGGCTGACGATCTGCGTGTCGCATCTCGGCGCGCAGATCGAACAGGCGCTCGGCGACGGCCGGCGGTTCGGCGTGTCGATCGCGTACAACTGGGACCGCACCCCACTCGGCACCGCCGGCCCGCTGCGCACCGTCGCCGGGTTCGACGCGCCGGCCCTGGTGATGAACGCCGACATCCTGACGACCGCGGAGCTCGACCGGCTCGTCGCGGCGCACCGCCACGGCGGCGCCGTGCTCACCGTCGCCGTGCGGGAGTGCCCCGTGCCGGTCGCGTTCGGGGTCCTGCGCACCGACGCGGCGGGCCGGGTGACCGCGGTCGAGGAGAAGCCGACGGTCACCGTCGACGTGGCCGCCGGGATGTACGTGGTGGACCCCAGCGTCGTCGGGCAGCTGCCGCCGGACCGGCCGCTCGACATGCCGGAGCTCATCACCCGGCTGGTCGACGCGGGCCGGCCGGTCGCCACCCACCGGTTCGCGGACACCTGGCACGATGTCGGCACACCGGAGAGCCTGGCCCGCGCCGAGCTCGACTTCCTGGACGACCCGGGCCGGTTCCTCGCCGAACCGCTCATCGGCGAGCCGCGGTGAGCACCGAGCTGGGCGGCGTGGCGGTCCGGGCGGCGGTCCGGGTGGCTGGGACCGATGTCGCCGTCGGCCGGGACGAACTGGCCGGGCTGGCCCGGCGCGCCGCCCACGGCCTGCGCCGCCGGTTCGCACCCGGGGAGCGGGTCGCGCTGTGTGTCGACGGCACCCCCGAGACGATCGCCGGCCTGCTCGGCTGCTGGCTCGCCGGCCTCGACGTGCTCCTGGCCGAGCCGGGCAGCTCCTACCTCGCCGACGCCCGGCCCGACGTCCGCGCCGTCCTCGGACCCGGCGACATCGCCTTCGCCGAGGAGCGCCCGCTCCCGCCGGTCGACCCGCCGCGCGTGCTGCAGTTCACCTCCGGGTCGACCGGCGAGCCGAAGCTGGCGGTACAGCCGCTGGAGCACATCCTGCGCGGCGGGGAGCTGTACCGGGACCTGCACGGCCTCACCGCCGGCAGCGTGATCGTGGCGCCGCTGCCGCTCGCGCACTCGTTCGGCCTCGGCGCCGGGCTCGCCGCCGCCCTGGCCGGTGGCGCGACGCTGGTCACCATGCCGCGGCTCAACCTGCGGTCGCTCGCCGCGCTGCTGGCGGGCGACCCGGCGCCGGTGCTGCTCGGCACGCCCCTGCTGTACTCGCTGCTCGCGCAGGCCCGCCCGGCGCCCCTGCCCCGCCCGGCCACCCTGCTCACCTCCGGCGGCCCGATGCCCGCCGACGTCGTCGCCGCGACCACCGCCTGGAACGGCCGGCCGCCGTGGCAGTGCTACGGCAGCACCGAGACCGGCCTCATCTGCGCCCAGCACGAGCGGGACCTCCCGTGGCACCCGGACGGCGTCGGGTCCCCGGTCCCCGGCGCCCGGATCGCGGTGGCGGACGACGGGCTCCTGCACGTCACCACGGACACGATGTTCGACGGGTACCTCGGGGAGCCGCCCCGCACCGCCCCGGCGTTCGCGACCGGCGACGCCGGCCGGCTCGAGGACGGCGAGCTGCGGCTGCTCGGCCGGAAGTCGACGTTCATCAACGTGGGTGGCCGCAAGGTCAACCCGGCCCGGCTCGAACGGGTCGTGCGCGAGGCGGTCCCGGTGCGCGACGTCGTCGCCTACGGCGTCGCCGTGCGCACCGGCGACGAGGAGGTCCACCTCGCCGTCGTCGGCGCCGAGCCGGACCGGGTGATGGAGGCGTGCCGGCGCCGGCTGTCCCCGCACGAGCTGCCGCGCGCCGTGCACGTCCTGCCCGAGCTGCCGCGCGGCCCGCTCGGCAAGGTCGACCGCGGGCGGCTGCCCCGCCCGTCACGTGAGGAGTCCACGACATGACCGAGCGGGTGCTGATCACCGGGGGCGCCGGGTTCGTCGGGCTGCACCTCGCCCGGCGGCTGCAGCGCGACGGCGCCGCCGTCACCCTGCTCGACGACCTGTCCCGCGGCGCCGACGACCCGGCCCTGCGGCGCGTCCTCGACGACGGCGCCACGCTCGCCCGCCACGACCTCACCACGCCGATCCCCGACGCGCTGCTGCCCGACCCGTACGACACGGTCGTGCACCTCGCCGCCGTCGTCGGCGTCGCCCAGGCCCTCACCCGGCCGGCCGCGGTGCTGCGGACGAACCTGCTCGGCACCGTCCACCTCGCCGACTGGTGCGCCCGCCGGCCGCCGTCGGTGCTGCTCTTCAGCTCGACCAGCGAGGTCGGCGACGGCGCCGCCCGCACCGGGCTGGCCGGCTTCCCGGTGCCGGAGGACGTGCCGTGGGTGCTCGCCGAGCCGGGCTCGCCCCGCACCGCGTACGCGCTGGGCAAGATGGCCGGCGAGCACCTCCTCGGCCATCTCGGGCTGCCGAGCCGGGTCCGGATCGCGCGGTACCACAACGTGTACGGCCCGCGGATGGGCAACCGGCACGTGATCCCGCAGCTCATCGGGCGCATCCGGGGCGGCGAGGACCCCCTGGGTCTGCCCGGCGCCGATCAGACCCGCTCGTTCTGCCATGTCGACGACGCGGTCGACGCGACGGTCGCGGTCCTGCGACATCCGGATCCCGGCGCGGTCACCGTGAACATCGGCAACGACCGCGAGGAGATCCGCATCGCCGACCTGGCCGGGCGGCTGTGCGCGCTGGCCGGGCGGTCGCCCCGGATCGACCCGCGGCCCGCACCGCAGGGATCGCCGGACCGCCGGGCGCCCGACCTGCGCCGGCTGCGCGAGCTGACCGGCTACGAGCCGGCGGTCGGCCTGGCGGACGGGCTGCGGCAGACGTACGCGTGGTACACGCGATGAGCGAGGCGATGATCATGCTGGCCGACACCACCGTCGGCGACGCGGAGATCGCGGCGGTGACCGAGGTGCTGCGCTCGCGCTGGCTGTCGGCCGGCCCGGTCACCCGGTCGTTCGAGCTGGAGTTCGCCGCGGCCCTCGGTGTCGGCGACGCGGTCGCGGTGTCCAGCGGTACCGCCGCGCTGCACCTCGCGATGCTCTCGCTCGACCTGCGCCCCGGCGACCAGGTGATCGTGCCGAGCCTGACGTTCGTCGCCGGGGCCGCCGTCGTCGCGCTGCACGGCGCCACGCCCGTCTTCGCCGACGTCCGCTCGCCCGACGACCTCACGATCGACCCGGCGGACGTCGCCCGGCTGCTCAACCCCGCGGTCCGCGCGGTCGTCGCGACCCACTACGCCGGCCGGGCGGCCGACCTTACGGCCCTGCGGGACCTGCTCGCCGGCACGCCCGTCACGCTGGTCGAGGACGCCGCCCACGCGCCCGTCGTGGCCCACCCGGCCGGCGCGCTCGGCACCGTCGGCGACGTCGGCTGCTTCAGCTTCTTCGCCACGAAGAACCTCACCACCGGCGAGGGCGGCATGGTCGTCGCCGCCGACCCGGACCGCCTGGCGCGCATCCGCCGGCTGCGCTCGCACAGCCTCACCCGGGCCACCTGGGAGCGCAGCACCGACGCGGTCGCGAGCTACGACGTCGACGACGTCGGCCTCAACTACCGGCCGACCGAGATCGCGTCGGCGATCGGCCGGGTCCAGCTCGGCCGGCTGCCCGGCGAGCGGCGGCGGCGCGCGGCGCTGGCCGCCCGCTACCGGGCCGGGCTGGGCGACGTGCCCGGCCTCGGCCTGCCGGGCGCGGCGGCGCAGCCGGACGAGGCCCACCACCTCTTCCCGGTGCTGCTGCCCGACGGCGCCGACCGGGACGCGTTCCGGGCCGCGCTGTGGCGCAACCGCGTCCAGACGTCCGTGCACTACCAGCCGATCCACCACATGTCGCTGTACCGCCGCCGCTATCGCGGCACCGGGCGGCCCCTGCCCGTCCTCGACGCGCTCGCCGGGCGGCTGGTGAGCCTCCCGCTGCACGCCCTGCTCAGCGACGCCGACGCCGACCACGTCGTGCACGCCGTCCGAGCGGCGTTGACGGCATGAAGTACCACATCGACAACGGTCGCCTGACCCGCGACGGCGCGCCGTTCACCCCGCTCGGCGTCACCTACTGGCCCGCCGCCGCCGGCTGCGAGCTGTGGCGGGACTGGGCGCCGAAGGCCGTCGAGGACGACTTCGCCGCCATCGCCGCGACCGGGCTGAACACCGTGCGCCTGTTCCTGTTCTGGCGCGACGCCGAACCGGACGAGGGCGGCCTCGACCCGGTCGTGCTCGACCGGGTGCGCTGGGCGGTCGATGCGGCCGGCCGGCACGGCCTGGCCTGCGTGCTGTCCCTCGTCACGATCTGGATGAACGGTCAGCGGCTCGAGCCGCCCTGGCGGCGCGGCCGCAGCCTGTGGCGCGACCCGGACCTGCTGGCGGCGCAGGCCCGCTACGCCGGCGCCGTCGCGGGTGCCCTCGCCGGCGCGGACGCGCTGCTCCTGGTCGACCTCGGCGACGAGATCGGCAACGTCGACCCGGCCGAGGCGGCCGGGCTCACGGCCGGCGAGGTCGAGCGCTGGCGGCGCACGCTCGCCGACGCGGTGCGCGCCGCCGCCCCGGGGACGCTGGTCTGCCAGGCCAACGATGCGAGCGCGGTCTTCGGCCCGTCGGCCTTCGACGTGCGGCGCACCGGCGGGCTGGACGTCACCGCCGTGCACGCGTTCCCCACCTGGTCGCCCGGCAGCGTCGAGTCGACCCGCGCGGTGAAGGCGAGCCACCTGGCGGCGTTCGCGGCCTGGTACGCGTCGGCCTGGCGGCCGTCCCTCGTGGACGAGCTCGGCAGCTACGGCACCGACGAGGCGGTCGCGACCGGGCACCTCGCCGCGAGCACGGCGTCGTGCCTCGCCGGCGGCGGGCTCGGCGCGATCTACTGGTGCTGGCAGGACGTCGCCTCCACCGCCGAGCCCTACGACGCCCGGCCCATGGAGCGGTTCGCCGGGCTGTCCGATGTGGACGGTGTGCCGAAGCCGCGGATGGCCGCCGTGCGCCGGCTGGCCCGGCACGCGGCCGCGCTGCGCCCGGCGCCCGGCCGGGCCCGGGTGGCGCTCTTCGCCGGCGGCCCGCCGCCGTCGGGTGGCGCCGCCTCGTACCTCGACCCGGCCGGGCCGGCGCTCGCCACGTTCTACGCCTACCTGCTGCTCAAGCGGGCCCACCTGCGCTGCGACCTGGTGACCGGCGACCTCACCGGCTACGACGTGGTGATCTGCCCCTCGGTACAGCAGGTGACCGCGGCCGACCTCGACCGCCTGCACGCCGTGGTCCGCGTCGGCGGTACCGTCTGGTTCACCCTCGACGACCACCTGCACGGCTTCCCCGGCGCGGCCCTCGCCGGCGCCGAGCTCGTCGACTTCGCGCGTGCCGAGGGCGGGCCGCGCGAGTTCGCCTGGGCCGGCGTCACCTGGCCGGTGCGCGTCCCGGCGGGCGAGCTGCTGGCCGAGGTCCGCCCGACGACCGCGGAGGTGCTCGCGACGTTCGCCGACGGGGCACCCGCGCTGCTGCGCAACCGGGTCGGCGCCGGCACCGTCTACTTCTCGCCGCTGCCCCTCGAACGGCTGCTCGACCATCCGCACCGCCTCGACGCGGCGCCCTGGCACGCCTGGTACGCGACGGTCGCGGCCGGCGCCGGCGTCGTGCCCGACGTCTCGTGCGACGACCCCGACGTCGAGCTGGTGGCGCTGGCCGAGCCGCCGGGCGCGGTGCTGGCGGTCAACCACCGGGCCACCCCGGCCGACACCGAGCTGCGCCGGCCGTCCGGCGCGACCCGGCGCGTGGCGCTGCCGGGCAAGGACTGGGCGATCGTCGACGTGGAGGGCTGAGGGATGCGCGGTGTGGTGTACGAGGGACCCCGGCGGGTGCGGGTGCGTTGCGACCTGCCCGAGCCGCCCCGGTGCGGGCCCGGCGACGCGCTGGTGCGGGTCACCTGCGCGGCGATCTGCGGCACCGACCTGCACCCGTACCGCGGCGAGATCCCCGGCTTCGCGCCCGGCACCGTGCTCGGCCACGAGTTCGTCGGGACCGTGGTCGCCGCCGGCGCCGACGCCGGCCACCGGCCCGGCGACGAGGTGTTCGCGTCCGACCTCATCAGCTGCGGTACCTGCCGGGTCTGCGCCCGGGGCTGGCACTACCAGTGCCCGTCGGCGACGCTGTTCGGCTACTCCACCGTCGTCGGGGCCGCCGTCGACGGCGGGCAGGCCGACCTGGTGCTGGTGCCGCACGCCGCGCACGTGCTGGCCCGCCGCCCGGCGTCGGTGACCCCCGAGCAGGCGCTGTTCGTGTGCGACACGCTCACCACCGCGCACACCGCGATCCGGCGCTCCTCGGTGACGCCCGGTGATTCGGTCGCGGTCGTCGGCGGTGGGCCGGTCGGCCTGCTCAGCGCCATGTGCGCCCGGGAGGCCGGCGCGGCCCGGGTCGTCGTCGCCGACCCGCTGCCGGCCCGGCGGGCCGCGGCCGAGGCGCTCGGGTTCGCGGCGGTTGCCCCGGACGGCCTCGCGGACGCGCTCGCCGCCTCCGGCGGACCGGCCGACGCGGTGGTCGAGGCGGTCGGCTCGTCGGCCGCCCTGGCCCAGGCGATGCTGGTGGCCGGGCCGCGCGGGCGGATCGCCGTCGTCGGGGCCCACCACGCCACCGACGCGCCGCTGCCGACCGGGACGGGGTTTGCGCGGGAGCTGACGGTCCGGTTCGTCGTGGGGGACCCGATTGCCGACCGGGCGCCGGCGCTGGAGCTCATCAGCTCGGGCCGCCTCGACCCGGCGGCGCTGGTGTCGCACCGGTTCCCGCTGGACGAGGCGCCCGCGGCCTACGACCTGTTCGACCGCGGCGGCGCGCTGAAGGTGGTCCTGTACCCGGGGTACCCGGGATAGCCGGCCTCCACCGCGGCGGCGACCCGGTCCCAGCCCATCGTCGCCTCGACCCGGGCCCGTCCCCGGGCGCCCAGGGCCGCCCGCAGCGCCGGGTCGGCCAGCAACCGGCCCACGGCCGCCGCCACGTCGGCCGCCCGCGCCGGCACCACCAGGCCGTCGACGCCGTCGCCGACCACGTCCCGCACTCCCGGGAACCGGCCGGTCACCACCGGCCGGGCCAGGCTCCACGCCTCGGCGAAGACCAGCGGGAACACGTCGGCCGACGTGGGCAGGCAGAACACGTCGCAGGCGGCGAGCGCGTCATGCTTGGCCTGCTCGTCCAGCACGCCGAGGTCGCGGATCCGCGGGTCGGCGGCCGCGAACGCCGCCGCGGCCCCCGGCTCGCCGTACGGGCCCGCGAACGCGAACGTCGTGCCCGGATGGTCGGCCCAGACCCGCGGCGCGGCGTCGAGCAGCACCCGGTAGCCCTTCGTCGCCACCCGCCGGCCGAGGAACAGCACCAGCGGGCCGGCGATGCCGTGCCGGGCCCGGAAGCCGGCCGGGTCCGGGCGGCCGGCGAGATCGGGCGCCGACGGCAGGGTCCGCAACCGGGCCTGGTCGGCGCCGAACGCCCGCAGCGCCGCCGCCTCGGCCGGGGTGAGCAGGAAGAGCGCCTCGGCGGCGGCGCACAGCCGGGCACCGAGGTCCACGTCCGGCCAGACCGACGGCGCCGACGCGGGGGTGAGGACGAACGCGGCGCCGCAGCGCCGGGCCAGGTCCCGGGCCAGCACCACCGCGCCGGGCAGCGCCAGGTCGTAGGCGTGCACGACGTCGGGGACGAAGCCCGCCGGTTCGGCGAACGCGGTGTCCACCTCGGACGGTGGGGTCGCGTCGGTCCGCACCGCCACGATGTGGCCGCGGCGGGCGAGGGCGGCCGTGGTGCGCCACGCCATGCGCTGCGCACCCGACGTCTGGCCGCCGGGGAGGCCGGCGAAGACGGTGAGGATCCGGCGCCGGGCCTCAGCCACGGCCGAGCTCGAGGTACACGACACCGGGCGCGTCGCGCAGCCGGTCGGCGAGCACGCTCCACATGTCGAACACCACGGGCGCCCGGACGACGTCGGCGGTCAGGCCGGCGTACGCCGGGTGGTCGGTGAGCACGACCAGCGCGTCGGCGGAGCGCAGGCCGTCGGCCAGGGCGACCGGCTCCAGCCCGGCCGCGGCGATGCGGGCCGCCGGCACGAGCGGGTCGTGGCCGAGCAGCCGGCCCACCCACGGGCCCAGCTCGCGGGCGATCGTCACCGACGCGGCGCCGCGCACGTCGTCGGTCTCCGGGCGGCCCTTGTAGGCGACCCCGCAGACGAGCACCGTGCACTCGGCGACCGGCGTGGCGCGACCCGCGAGCGCCGCCAGGACCCGCCGGGCCGCGCGCACCGGTACGGCCTCGTTCACGGCCCGGGACGCGGCGACCATCGGCGGCTCGTAGCCGGCCGCGCGGGCGCTGTGCGCGAGCAGGTACGGGTCCTTGGTCAGGCAGCTGCCGCCGACGAACCCGGGCCGGGCCAGGTCGGGCCGAGGGTAGCGCAGGTTGGCCCCGCGGATCACCTCGTGCGCGTCGAGCCCGAGGTGCTCGGCGATGGTCGCCAGCTCGTTGCCGAAGCCGTAGATGAGGTCGGTGTGCGCGTTGCAGGCGAGCTTCACCAGCTCGGCCGCCTCCAGCGAGGACACGGTGACCTGGTCGGCGGTCAGCGGCGCGAGGAGCTCCCGCGCCCGTTCGAGCGACCGCTCGTCGAGCCCGCCGATCACCTGTGGCAGCTGCTGGATCTCGGCCACCGCCCGGCCCTGGATCGTCCGCTCCGGGCAGAACGCCAGCAGCGGCTGGTCCACCGCCCGGCGCAGGATCGGCAGGACCACCGTGCGGCAGGTGCCGACCGGCACCGTGCTGCGCACCACGACCAGCGTGTCCGGGCCCAGGTGGGCGGCCACGTGCTCGGTCGCCGCGACCAGCTGGCGCAGGTCCGGCGTGCGGGTCTCCGCGTCGACCGGGGTGCCGACGCAGATGACCACCGCGGCCGGCGGCTGCGCGGGCAGGGCGCCGGCCAGCTCGAGCCCGCTGCGCGTCAGCAGGCCGGGCAGGCCGGGCTCGAAGAACCCGGGCTCGCCGCGGGCCGCCGCGGCCCGGGCCGCCGGGTCGGTGTCGACCCCGAGTGCCCGCACGCCCGCGGCGGCGAACAGCCCGGCGAGCGGGAGCCCGACGTAGCCGAGGCCGACGACCGCGACGTCGTAGCGGTCGGTGATGGTCTGCTGGTCGGGCATCAGTCGTCCTCCGCTCGGGCCACCTGTCGCGGCACGGACGCTAGCCGCGCCCGCGGGCCGTCTCAAGCTGCCCGACCGGGTACGCCAACCGCCCCGCCGCATGGGCGCACCATCGTGACTTCCTGGGTCCGGCGCGGCGGCGGACGGTTGACGCCATGCCATTCCTGCCCCGGCTCAAGCGGGCGACGACCGGGGACGCCGCCACGCCCCTGGTCTTCGTCGGCAACTTCGAGGTCGAGGACCGCTGGGCGGAGGGCGAGCCGGGGCTGCCCCGCTACGCCTTCGGCACTTCCGCGGCGATGGTGCACCGGATGGACGAGTTCGCGCTGCTGCTCGCCGGCGGCGGTGACGCGGTGGTGCTCAAGGCCGCGCCCGACCCGGACCACCTCGACGACCTGGCCCGGCTCGGCCTCGACCTGCCGCGCGTGCTCGCCGCCGGCGACGGCGACCCGGCCCGCGTGGTCACCGCCGACGCGCTCGCCGACCCGGTGCTGCTCGGCCGGCTCCGGGCCCTCGCGCCGAGCGGGGCCCGGCTGCTCCCGCACGGCGTCTCGGCGCTGGAGGAGCAGCTGGCCGAGGCGACCGGCCTGGAGATCGCGGGCAGCCCGGCCGCCGTGTGCAAGGCGGTCAACAGCAAGATCTACAGCCGGCGCCTCGCCGACCGGCTCGGGCTGCGCCAGCCGGACGGCTGGACCTGCACGACCCTGCAGGAGTGGCGGGCCGCGGCAGGGTCCGCCCGCGCGCTGCTGGCCGCCGGCCGGACCGTCGTGGTCAAGGACGCGTTCGGGGTGTCCGGCAAGGGCATCATGACGGTCCGGGATGAGCCGATGCTGCTGCGGCTCGACCGGAAGCTGCACGAGCGGGCCGAGCGGCGCGGCGACGACCGGCTCACGCTCGTGGTCGAGACCTGGGTCGGCAAGCGGGCCGACCTCAACTACCAGGTCACCGTGGGCCGCGACGGTACCCCGCGGTTCGACTTCGTCAAGGAGGCGCTCACCGCCAACGGTGTCCACAAGGGACACCGCATGCCGGCCCGGCTCGACGCCGCGCAGCTGGTCGAGGTGCGGGCGGCGGCCGAGGCGATCGGCGCGGCCCTCGCCGCCGACGGCTACCACGGCGTGGCCGGGGTCGACGCACTCGTCGGCGACGACGAGCGGCTGTTCCCGGTCATCGAGATCAACGCCCGCAGCAACATGTCGACCTACCAGGTGCGGCTGCAGGAGGCGTGCGTGCCGGACGGCGGCGCGGCCCTGGCCCGGCAGTACCCGCTGCGGCTGGGCCGGCCGGTCTCGTACGCCGAGCTGCGCGGCGCGATCGCCGACCTGCTGCCGGCGCGGGCCGGCGGCAGCGGCGCGATCGTGAACAACTTCGCCACCGTCAACGCGGCCGCCGGCGAGGGCGGCAAGCCGTTCGACGGCCGGCTCTACGCCCTGCTCGTCGCCGGTACCGCGGCCGAGGCGGAGGCCATCGACGAGGAGCTGACCCGCCGGCTCGCCGGCCTGGCCGAGAGGACCACCACGTGACCGGCGAGCACACCGTGCAGGGCATCACGATCGGCGAGCTGGCCGAGCGCTACGGCACGCCGATGTACCTCTACGACGGCGACGAGCTGCGCCACCGCTTCGGCACGCTGCGCGCCGCGCTGCACCCGGCGATGGAGATCTTTTTCTCGCTGAAGGCCAACCCGAACCTGTCGATCTGCGCGCTGCTCGGCTCGCTCGGCGCACGCGCCGAGATCTCGTCGCTGGCCGAGCTGGTCACCGCGCAGCGGGCCGGGATCCCGCCGGAGCACGTCATCTTCCTCGGCCCGGGCAAGAGCGTCGCCGAGCTCACCGCCTGCGTCCGGGCCGGCCTGGCCGCCGTGGTCTGCGAGTCGGTGCCCGAGCTCGACCTCGTGGACGGCATCGCCCGCACCGCCGGCGTCGTCACCCCGGTCGTGCTGCGGATCAACCCGGCCTTCTCGGTGCGCGGCTCCGGCCTGACGATGGGCGGCAAGCCGCGCCAGTTCGGCATCGACGAGCAGCAGGTCCTCGACCTCGGCCCGGACCTGCTGCGCCGCCCGGGCGTGCGGGTCATCGGGGTCCAGGCGTACGTCGGCACCCGGATCCTCAGCGAGGACGTCATCGTCGAGAACACCGAGCGGATCTTCGAGCTGGCCGAGCGGGTCGCCGCCCGGTGCGGCTTCCCGCTGGAGCTCGTCGACGTCGGCGGGGGGCTCGGCGTCGCCTACTTCGACGGCGAGCGTGACCTCGACCCGCTGCTGCTCACCGAGCGGCTGAACCCGGTGGTGGCGGCGTTCGCCGACCGGCACCCGGGCACCCGGCTGCTGCTGGAGTCGGGGCGGTACCTCGCCGCGACCGCCGGCACCTACGTCGTGCGGGTCACCGGGACCAAGACGTCGATGGGGGAGCGGTTCGCGGTCGCCGACGGCGGCACCAACCACCACATGGCGGCGGTCGGCATCGGCTCGTTCGTCAAGCGCAACTTCCCGATGGCGGTGCTCAACCGCCGCGACGCGCCGGCCACCGAGTCGTGGCACGTCACCGGCCCGCTCTGCACGCCGAGCGACACGCTGGGCAAGGCGGTCGAGCTGCCGCCGGTGCGCCCGGGCGACCTCATCGGCATCTTCCGGTCGGGCGCCTACGGGCCGAGCGCGTCGCCGGTGCTGTTCCTCAGCCACGGCCATCCCGCCGAGGTTCTCGTCGACGGCGGCCGGTCGTACCTGATCCGGGTCCGCGACACCGTCGAGGACCTCCTGCGGCCGCAGCGCCTCTACACGGCGGTGGACGATGGGTTGCCCATGACCGCCCCCGTTCAGTAGCCGATCGCGGCGGCCGCCGTGTTCATCCTGAGCTGAGGCGGCCGGTCTCCAGGTGGGCGACGTCGCCGTCCGCGTCCAGGGCGGCGTCGAGCAGCATGGCGAGGGACGTGCCGAGCACCGGCACGTCCGCCGGGTCGTCGGCCAGCCGGAGGTACGGGCCGTCCGGCGCCACCCGGCACAGCAGCCAGCGGGTCGTGTGGGTCTCCATGTCGTAGGCGTCGACGATCGTGCGGCCGTCGGCCAGTTCGAAGAGCGTCTCCGTCCACAGGTCGGGGAGCGTGGTGTGCACGAAGCGGCGCTCGCTCACCGGGATCAGCCTCCAGCGACCGCCGAACAGCGACGCCGAGCCCATCCGGTGGTAGAGGGCGATCACCTCCTCCGGGAGCTGCCCGTGGGGCGGTTCCAAGGGCGGGGTGGTGTCGTGGTCGCGGACCACGCGGTCGAGGACGTCGTGGAGCTCCAGGGTCGCCGGCGTGACGTGCCAGCCGGCGACCGGGCGCAGCGCGCCGTCCTCGTCCTGGGCGACGGCGACGAGCCCGCCGTGCAGGGCCACGACCCGGTTCACGCCGGAGACCTGGTCGTTGACGTTGACGACCACCCGGGAGACCGCGGCGGGGACCTGGCTGCTCTGCACGCCGGGCGGGTCGGGCTGCTCGCGGGGCTCGCCGAGGGGCAGGTCCAGCAGCGGGTTGGGGACGTCGATCGCGGTGGATTTCAGGTACGGGTAGAAGCGGGCGATCCAGCCGGTGGCCCGGTCGCCGCCGTACGCGTCGGCCGGGTTGTAGATCCGTTGCCAGAACGCCGGATCCGGGGCGCCGGACGCGGCGCGGACGAACTCGTCGAGGATCGGGGCGAGCGAGCGGCGCCACGTCTGCAGCCCGAAGGGCTCCAGAGCGTCGACCCGCGAGCGGATGCGGCGCCAGTCCTCGACGGTGCCGGTGAGCGTCACCGACGGGATGCCGCAGAGGATGGTGAGCCACAGCGTGTAGTACGGCGAGTAGACGTCGAGCAGGACCACCTGGCCGGCGACGCGCTCGACGTCGGTGCTCGTGGAGAAGTCGCACTCGAACCAGCCGACCTGTTTCGCGAAGGACTCGACGACGAACGGCCACGGGACCTCACCGCCGACCGTCACGGTGAGGCGCTGCTTGCCGGCGTGGGCGACCAGCCGGGGCCGCAGCTCTTCCGCATGCAGCCGGACGTGCTGGGCGACGCCGCCGGCGATCGTGAGCCAGACCGCGTCGGGCGACAGGACGAGCGGCCGGTGCTCGGCGAACGCCCGGGCCACCGCACCGAACAGCGGGTGCACGCCGTCGTCCGCGAGCACCGGCAGGTCGGGGTCGCCGCCGAGGGCGAGGGCGTCGGGGAAGCGTTCACGCAGCGGGCGCGTCGGCAGCGGCGCAGGGGCGGGCGTCACGTCGTCGACCGGGAACCTCGTCACCCGCGTACCGTAGTCAGTTCGGCCAGGACCGTGTAAAGCCGTTTTGCCGCCGCGGGGTCGAACTCGGGGCGGGACAGCGGGACCGGGGCGCCGCGGCGCAGCGCGGTCAGCGGTGCCGCCGGCGGGTCGTCGAGCAGCGGGACCAGCCGGGCCGCCGCGCGGGTCGTCGACGCGCCGAACACGGCCGCCGCGGCGCCCACCACCCAGCGCAGCGGCGGGTCGAAGTGCCGCTGCAGGCCGGAGTCGACGAAGAGCGGGTTGTAGAGCACGTACCGGACCGGGCTGTCCGGGTGGTGGGCCGCGAAGCCGGCGCCGAGCAGGTCGTTGGCCCGGGCCGCCTGCATGGTCGCGGCCAGCAGCGAGTACCCGCTGGTCAGCTGCAGGTCGTCCCAGTGCACCGCGCCGGCCCGGATGCCACCGGTACCACTGAGATTGAGCACGACCGGGCGGGCAGCGCGCTCCAGGGCCGGGCGCAGCCGCTCGGCGAGCAGGTAGCGGCTGAGCACGCCGATCGCGAACGTCTGCTCGAAGCCCTCGGGCGTGACGACCCGCCGCGACCCGAACCGCCCGGCGGCGAACACGAGCGCGTCGACATGGTCCGGGAGCCGGTCGGCGAGGGCGGCCGTCTGCCGGACGGAGGTGAGGTCGGCGTCGGCGCTGCCGATCGCCACGACCCGGTCGCCGGCCTGCCGGAGCCGCTCGGCGAGGGCGCCGCCGATGCCGCGGGTCCCGCCGGTGATCACTACTGTGCGCATACTCGGATGGTGGGTTCCCGGGCACCGACCGCGAAAGAAGGCACATTGATGTCACCTGTGCTGCCCCTGCCCGTGACGCTGGACGACCGTGCGGCGTGCGTGGCGACCGACGTGCTGCGCCGGGTCGGCGAGAAGTGGAGCGTGCTCATCCTGGCCGTGCTGCGTGAGCGGCCGTACGGGTTCAACGAGCTCGACCGCACGGTGCACGGGCTGAGCCGGCGGATCCTCACCCGTACCCTGCGCGGGCTGGAGGACGACGGCCTGGTGAGCCGCCGCGAGACGCCGGAGCGGGTCGAGTACGCGCTGACCGACCTGGGCCGCTCGCTGCTCCCGCTGGTCATCGCGATCGGCGAGTGGGCCGTCGAGCACGCGGACGAGCTCGGGCGAGGGCGCGGCTCCTCGTGAGCGCCCCGCGCTCGTAACAAGCGGCCGAGCGCGGCGCGGCCGGTGAGCTCGTACTGGCGGAGCGGCTCGTGGGCGGTCAGCCAGGCGAGGGCCGCCCGCGGGTTGTCGGCGTCGGCGCGGCCGGCTGTCTGCACCAAGCCGAGGTAGTGCAGCGCCACGGCCCGCCGGACCCGGCGGCGGTCGGCCGATGCCGCGGGCCGCTCGGTGGCCGCCTCGCCCATGGCGTGCGGCACCTCGCCGTCCGGGGCTGGTGCCGGGCGACCCGGTGAGCCCGTCCAGCAGCCAGGCCGGGGCGTGGCCGCCTCCGCGTCGGGGACGGTGGCCGCGCCGCCGAACGCCGCCAGCCGGTCGAACAGCTCCCCGGCCGCGTCGCCGACGATCGCCGGCACCACGGCGTCGGCCGAGTCGGCGTGACCGTCGACTCGGCCGACGTGACCAGCTGACGGCCCGGCCGCTGGCATGGCCGGGCCGTCGGCGGGTAGATCCGCTGCCGCCAAGCCACAACCCCGCGACATCCCCCGACGACGCAGGGAGCCCCACCGTGGCAGGAACTCCTGAGTGGGACGCCGGGCTGCCGCCGGCAGCCGTCCGGTACGCGCCCGCGGTCGCCGCGTCCGAGCGGCAGACCGTGCATCGGCGCATGGCCCGCTGGCGGCCGTCGTACTGGCCGCTCATCATCTCCTATCTGATCATCCTGGCCAGCGACTTCTGGTTCACCGGCCGCTACGGCGGGCGGCTCGGCTGGCCGTTGACGATCCTGTGGACCTGGCCCATCTTCACCACGCTCACCGGCATCGTGGGCCTGCGGCGGACCCGCCGGGCGATGCGCGCGTCGGCGGCGCGGTGGTCCGGGCGCGGCACGCCCGTGACGAACTATCGGCTTGTCGTGGTCGTGCCGACCATCGGGCGGCACGACACCTATCCCGCCCTCGAACGCTCGGTCCGCTCCTACGTCGCCTACCTGCCCCGCTGCTTTCCGCGCATGCGGGTGGACGTCGTCATCGACGAGGGGTGCGAGGCGGCGGACCGCATCGCGGCGCTCGCCGCCGGGAGCGAGCTGATCCGGCTGGTGGTGGTGCCCCGGCGGTACCGCACAGCGAACGGCACCCGGTTCAAGGCGCGCGCCACGCACTACGCGCACGAGCTGCGGCTGTACGAGGGCGAGGCCCGCGACGACGTGTGGGTCCTGCACATGGACGACGACACCGGGGTCGGCCCCGACACCGCCGTGGCCATGGCCCGCTTCGTCGAGGAGCAGGCGACCGCCGGCGACCGGGCCAAGCACCTGGCCCAGGGCATGCTCACCTATCCGCGCGAGTACGCGGTCAACCGGCTCACCTGGCTCGCCGACGCGGTCCGCCCGGCCGAGGACGTGGGGCGGTTCTCCGCCTGGACGGGCAGCGGCACGCCCCGGGCCGGGGTGCACGGCGAGCTGCTGCTCGTGCGGGCCTCGGTCGAGGCGACCATCGGCTGGGACTTCGGCCCGCGCAGCCTGGTCGAGGACGCCCAGTTCGCGCTGCTGTTCAGCGACCGCTACCCGGGCCGCAGCGGCTGGTTCGCCGGCCGGTGCTACGGCGCGTCCCCGGCCGGCGTCCGCGACTTCTTCCGCCAGCGCGAGCGCTGGTCGTGGGGCCTGGCGGCGCTGGTGTTCAACCGCTCGCTCCAGCGGCGCAACCGCCTGCTGCTGGCCTACTCGGTGCTGTCGTGGGTCGTCGGCCCGTTCCAGAACGTCGGCGTCGTGCTGCTCATCGGCCTGCTCGTCGCGGACCCGAACACGTCACCGGAGACCCTGCTCGTCATCCCGCTGTGGGCGCTGAACATGGCCTACACCATCTGGATGTACTGGGAGGGCCTGCGCATCAACGCCACCGTGTCGGCCCACGACCGGCGGCGCTGGTGGGAGCCGCCGGTCGTGCTGCTGCTCATCCCGTTCTTCGGGCTCATGGAGGGCATCCCCGGACTGCGCGGGTTCCTCAAGTTCGCCCGCCGCACGGAGAACCGCTTCCAGGTCATCGCGAAGCCGTCGTGAAGACGGTGGCCTCCCGCGCGGTCTCCTTGATGCCGGCGAAGAGGCGCCGGCCCCAGTCCGTCAGCTTCCCGGCGTCGAAGGCGGTGGCCGCGTCGAGGTACTCCACGCCGCCGCTGTTGCCGCTCCACGACCAGCCCAGGTAGCCGATCCCGCGCTCCTGCGCGGCCCGCATGATGGCCTCGTCGGCGACGGCGCCGTCGGTGTGCTTCCAGCCGAACTCGCCGACGACCAGCGGCAGGCCCTTCTGCCGGAAGGCGTCGAGGTAGGTGGTGACCTTCTCGGCGGTGCCGTACACGCCGTACATGTGCACCGAGAACACCGTGTTGTGCAGGGGGTCGCCGGCCAGCACCGACGCGGCGTTGTCCCGCATGACGCCGGACCAGTCCTGGCCCCAGTTCGGCGCGTCGGCCATGAGCAGGTGGCGCAGCCCGGCGGCGCGCAGCTTGCCGATCGCCGCCCTGGTCGCCGAGGTCCATTCGCCGGTACCGCTGTTGCCGTACGGCTCGTTGCCGATGTTGACGACGACGTAGTCCTCCTGGCCGGCGAGCACGTCGCGCAGCCCGGCCCACCAGTCGGCCACCTTGTCGAGCGTCGCGGCGCCGGCCTGGTCGCCGTAGCCGGTGGTGTCGTGGTTCTCCAGCACGCAGATGAGCCGCTGCTGCTTGCAGGTCGCGATGACGTCGGCCACCTCGCCCGCGCCCACCTGGCTGGTGAGCACCACCCGGACCGTGTTGGCGCCGAGCCGCTTGACGTCGGCGAACGCCTGCTGCTGGTCCTTCATCCAGGCGTACGGGTGGCTGATCCCGCGCATCACGAACGGGGTCCCGCCGGCCTCCACGACGTCGCGGCCCTGGACGTGCAGGCCGAGCTTCCTGGCGGCGGGTTGTGCGGTGGACTGCGGGGACCTGTCGGGCGACTTGTCGGACCAGGCGAAGGCGGCTGCGAAGGCGAACACGGCGAGCACTCCCACGAGCACGGCGGACTTCCTCATGATCTCCCTAGGGGTCGGGCGGCCGGCGTTCGGACGAGACTACCGGCGTTCACCCGCAAATCCACCCTTACAGGGACGCATCCGGTGGTGGATGCGGCAGCGGATGGGCGCCCTGCGGGCGCAGTCCGTCGAAGATGATCGCGAGGTATCGCCGCCACAGGTCGGGCGGGGCGTCCGGCACGTAGCTCGTGACGTAGTTGGGCGCGCACATCAGCAGCACCACGTCGGTGCCGGTGACGTCGGCCCGCACGGCGCCCTGCCCGCGGGCCCGCTCGACGAGCCGGGCGACGGTGCTGTCCATCCGCTCGCGGGCCCGGACCACGTCCGGGCTCTGCCCGCCCGCCTCGTGCAGGAACGACAGGTCGCGCTGCTGGCGCTGGTGCGCGGCAACGGTGAGGAACTCCAGCAGCGCGGCGCCCGCGTCGTCGTGTGCCAGGAGGCGTTCGCCGGCCGCGACAAGCTCGTCGATGCGGTCGAGCACGATCGCTGCCAGCAGGTCGTCCTTGGTCGGGAAGTGCCGGAACACGGTCCCCTTGCCGAGCCCGGCCCGCCGGGCGATGTCGGCGACCGAGGCGTCCAGCCCCCGCTCGGCGAACTCGTCGGCGGCGGCCGCGAGTAGCAGCCGCCGGTTGCGGGCGGCGTCGGCACGCATCACGGGCGTCACGATAGCAAGTTGACCGCGCGGTCCGCTTAGCTCTAATGTGACCGCACGGTCCGCTTCTTGGAGGCTTACATGAAAGCAGTCGTCGTGACCGGCTACGGCCCGCCGGAGGAGTACACGGTGGGCGACGTGCCACAGCCACGGCCCGGCCCGGGCCAGATCCAGGTGCGCATCGCCGCCGCCTCGATCAACCCGGCCGACGTCCGCCTGCCCAGCGGCGAGTTTCGCGATGCGATGCCGCTGCCGTTCCCGCACGTGCCGGGCAACGACTTCGCCGGCACGGTGAGCGAGACCGGCCCCGGCGTGACGGCGTTCCGGGTCGGCGACGAGATCTTCGGTCAGGCGATACCCCGGGCGCTGCGCGCGATGGCCGGCGCGACCCGGCCGTCGCTGAGCACCGGATCGCTCGCCGAGTTCGCCGTGTTCGAGGCCGACACCCCGTTCCTGGCCCACCGCCCGGCCGGGCTCGGCGTCGAGGAGGCGGCCGCCCTGCCGACCGTCGGGCTCACCGCCCGGGCGCTCATGGCCACCGCCGGCGTGCGGCCCGGCGAGACGGTCCTGGTCGTCGGGGCCACCGGCGGCGTCGGCACCGCGGTCGTCCCGCTGCTCGCCGCGGCCGGTGCGCGGGTGGTCGCGACCGCCACCGACGCCGACGCGGACGTCCTGCAGGCGCTGGGCGCCGCCGAGACGATCGGCTACGCGGAGTCCGGCTACCCGGCGGGCGTCGACGCCGCGTTCAACCTGACCCTGCCGAGCGACCGTCTCCAGGGCGTGGCCGCCGCCGTGCGCCCCGGCGGCCGCGTGCTCACCATCACCTTCCCGGTGCCGGAGCCCGGCTGGCTCGGCCGGCCCGACGTCGACCTGCGGTTCGTGCTCGACATGGACGGCGCGCTCGGCGGCATGCGCGAGGTGGCGGACCTGGCCGCGGGCGGCGGCCTGCCGGCGACGATCGGCCGCCGGTACACCCTGGACCAGGGCCCGCAGGCCTGCGTCGACTTCGCCCGCCGGCACACGACCGGCAAGCTCGTCGTGACGACATAGGCCCTGTCCGCCGCCCGGGTCGACCTGGCGGCGGTTCGGAGGAGTCGCGGGCGCCCGCGATTGACACGGTGCGCGGTGGTGCCCACCCTGGGCGGGCACCACCGGGTCGTCATGTTCGAGGAGTCACCGCACCGTGCCCTACCGTCACCGGCTGGCGATCGCCGCCGTCCTCGCGATCGCCGCCGTGCTGGCCTGGGCGGCGCCCCGTGTCGCAGCGAGCGACGGCCGGGTCGTCCGCGGCGTGTCGCTGGTCAACGACGCGACCGGCCGGCCGGTCCTGGGGCTGAGCCCGCTCACCGGCGGCACCGTCGTCGACCCGTCCCGGCTGGCCGGCGTCAGCCTGCGGGCCGACCTCGCCGCCGGTGCCCGTCCCGGCGGCGTGACCCTCACCCTGGACGGCGGGGCGCCCACCGCGGCGCCGTCCGTCCCGCTGCCGGCCGCGCCCGGCGCGCACACCCTGACCGCCCGGGCGGGCTCGGGCCCCGCGTACTCGGTCCGCTTCACGGTCGGCCCGGCCGCGCCGCCGGCCGTCGACGTGCTGTTCGTGGGCAACAGCCTGCTCGGTACCGTGGCCGACGCCTCCGGCGAGAACACGCCGGCCCTGGTGCGCCACCTGGCGTCGGCCACGGGCCGCACGCTGCACGCCACCGAGGTCATCCACTCCGGCTACACGCTGCGCCGGCACCTGGACGACGCGGCCGTGCGGACGGCCCTCAACGGCGACCGCCAATACGACGCCATCGTGCTCCAGGAGTACAGCACGCTGGTGGCGACCGACCCGTCCGCCGCGACGGCCACGCTGCTCGACGCGTACGCCCCGATGTTCGCCCGCACGCTGAAGCCGGGCGGCCGGGTCGTGCTGTTCAAGAACTGGGCCCTGGTCGACCCGTCCCCGTTCCCGACCCGGGACGCCGCGAAAGCCGCGATCGACGCCACCTACGCCGCCCTGTCGGCCGCCCTGTCGGCCACCCTGGACACCCCGAACCTGCTCGCGCCGATCGGCGACGCGTTCGAGACCGTCATCGCCGACCGCGGCACGGCCTACCTCATCGCCCCCGACGGCAAGCACCCCAACCAGACCGCGATCTATCTCGACGCGGTGACCCTGTACGGCATCCTGTGCCGCGAGTCGCCCCGTGACCTCCCGGACCTGTACCTGACCGCGCCTGACGCCTCGTACCTCCGCGACGTGGCGGCCACCGCGATCGGCTACTGAACATCTGCTGGTGACCCGCTAGTCGCGCCGCGGGGCGACCGGGGCGCTCAGGCCGACCGTGAACAGGCGCTGGTCGACCTCGTTCAGGGCCAGGCGCAGGGCGCCCAGGGCCACGCTGTCGGCGCCCAGGGTCGAGGCCCGCACGTCCGGCACGCGCAGGCACAGCTTCTGCAGCTCGCGGTGCAGCGGCTCCAGGACCAGGTCCGCGGAGCGGGAGAAGCCGCCGCCGTAGACCACGACCTGCGGGTCCAGGGCCAGGACCAGGGCCGCGGTGCCGATCGCCAGGTCCTTCACGTAGCGGCTCACCGCCGTGCGGGCGTCGCGGTTGCCGGCCCGGGCCGCGTTGAAGACCCAGGCCGCGGCGTCGTCCGGGCTCACCGTGGTCGGGACGCCGGGGCAGCTCTGCAGGTGCGCCGGGGCGGTCAGCCAGCGGACGGCCTTCAGGGCGCCGATCTCGCCCGCGGCGCCGCCGTAGCCGCGGCGCAGGACGCCGTCGATGATGAGGCCGGCGCCCAGGCGCATGCCGGCGAGCAGGAACACGATGTCGTTCGCGTCGCGGGCCGCGCCCTGCCAGCGCTCGGCGAGGGCGGCCAGCTTGCAGTCGTTCTCGACGATGATCGGGCAGGTGAAGCGGTCGCTCAGGTGGGCCGCGAGGTCGACCGTCCGCCAGCCGGGCAGCGGGGTGAACAGCGTGGTCTTCCCGGAGGCGTCGACCGGGCCGGTGACGCCGACGGTGACCGCCCAGATGTCGGCCGGGTCCTTGCCGGACTCCTCCAGGGTCGCGGCGAGGACCTGGTCGAGGGCGGCGAGCCGCTCGGCCGGGTCGGCGTCCGCGGCGACCGCGCACCGCGCCGTGTGCACGACGTTGCCGTCGAGGTCGGCCAGCAGCACCAGGATCTTGTGGGCGCCGACGTCGACGCCGATGACGTGGCCGGCGGTGGCCCGGAAGCGGTACCGCCGGGCCGGCCGGCCGACCGTGCTGCTCCCGCCGGGCTCGACGACCGTCGCCCAGCCGCTGCTGACCAGGCCCTGCGCGATCACGTCGACCGCGGGGCGGGACAGCCCGGTCAGGTTGGCCAGCTCGGTGACCGTGGTCGGCGGCTGGTCGCGCAGCGCCCGGACCACCGTCAACGAGTTCAGCTCCCGCAGCCGCGACAGGTCGGTGCCGGCGATGACCTGGTCTGTCACGGTCTGCCCTTCGGGTCGGTGAACGTAATATTGCTATGATGTTTACAAACTCCCCGGAGGAGCGCAAGTCCCGGCGCCGCGCGACCGCGGCGCCGGGACGTGGGGTTTCAGTTGCTGAACGAGATGCTGTCGATCGTGATGGCGCTGTTGCCGCCGAACCAGAAGCCCATGGCGAGCTGGGCGGGACTGGCCCGGTTGATGCCGTTGGCGGCGAGCGGGATGCGTACCTCCTGGTAGGCGGTGGTGATGACGGGGTGTGCGCCGCCGTCGAGGGTGTAGTCGCCGAAGACCTTCGTGGTGCCGCCGAGGCCGAGGTTGAAGTGAGTCTGCTCGCCACCCACCGCGCCCTTGATGCGGACGACGAGGTAGGTGTAGCCGGTCAGGTCGGTGCCGACGTCGCTGCCGAACCAGCCGCAGTTGTTGTACTGCAGGGTGAGCGCTCCGCCGGTGACGGCGCCGCTGCCGCTGCCGTTGAGGAAGCAGTTGCCGCCGGTCCACTTGCCGAGGTCGTTCTGGGCGGCTGACGGGTAGGCCGGCGAGCCGTCGAAGTCGTCGAGGACCAGCCCCGGCGGCGTCGGGGGCGCGGTCGCCGCGGTCACCGGCGCCGATGCCGGGGAGAGGTTGCCGGCCGCGTCCCGGGCCCTGACGGTGTACGTGTACGAGCCGGCCGCCAGGCCGGTGTCGGTGTACGACGTGCCGGTCACCGTCGTGCGCAGGACGCCGTCGCGGTACACCTGGTAGCCCGTGACGCCGACGTTGTCGGTCGAGGCGGTCCACGACAGCGCGATCGACGTCGGTGTCGTCGCCGTGACCGCCAGGCCGCCCGGCGTGGACGGCGCCGCGCAGTCGGTGCAGCCGACGCCGACCGTCACCGCGTTGCTCGCCGCCGATTCGTTCCCGGCCGCGTCGCGGGCCCGCACGGTGTAGGTGTGCGACCCGGCCGGCACGGCGGTGTCGGTGTACGAGGTGCCGGTGACCGTCGTGCGCAGGACGCCGTCACGGTAGACCGCGTAGCCGGTCACCCCGACGTTGTCGGTCGCGCCGCTCCAGGACAGCGACACGGACGACGACGTCGACCCGGTGACCGTCACCGCCGGGGCCGTCGGTGCCACGCAGTCCGCGGTGCACGAGCCGACCGTGATGGCCGGCGTCAGCACGTTGTACCCCTTGGCCGCGTCCCAGAGGCCCGTGTTGGCCAGCCGGACCGAGTAGGCCGGGTTCGCCCGCAGGCCGCTCGCCTGGTCGGGCAGCCAGAGCGCGAGCTTGTACGTGCCGGCCGCCATGGCCGGCAGTGTGACCGTCCGGGTCGGCACGACGGAGGCGCCCGGCCGCCAGGTGCGCGGGTCGAGGCCGGTGAGCGGGACGTCGTAGCGGTTCGTGCCGTTGTCGAAGACCAGGAACACCGGGCGGGCCTTCACGATGCCCGCGTAGCCGTCGTTGGCCAGGTGGGCGGCGAAGGTGAACGGCGCGCCGGCGGTGGCCTGCGCGGTCCAGGTGGCGTCGGTGAGGCGCAGCCGGTAGCCGAGCTTGCGCTCGACCCGGTGGAACAGCGTCTCGGCCGGGTCGGCGCCGGACGCCGGCAGCTGCGCCGCCTTCCAGATGTCGATGTTGACCGGGGCGTAGTCCTCGTTGATCTCGGTCCAGTGCTGGTGCGACAGCTCGAACTGGGCGTTGACCCCGGCGGCGTCGTTGGCGCCGCTCGAGTTGCAGGTCTCCCCGCCGACGAGCTTGTTGCCGCCGGTGGACGTCGCCATGTCGTACACCCACTGCTTCTTCGTGGCCACGTCGAACCAGCCCAGCCAGGAGTTCTGGTCGTACGTGCCCATGTCGGCCGAGTCGGCCAGGAAGCAGTCGTCGTGGAAGCCGAGCCGGTCGAAGTCCTGGGTGGTCATCAGGCAGTTGTCCGGCAGCGGGCAGCCGGGCGGCGGCGTGGTGCGCTGGGCGAACTCGTAGTTGAAGATGGGGTACCGCACGGCGATCGGGATCGTCGCCGGCGTGCTGCTGAGCAGCTTCTTCACCAGGCGGTACCGCACGGGCGCCTGGCTCTCCTCCGAGGAGGCCGTGTAGGGGCTGGAGTGCCACTCGCCCCACGCCCCGAAGAACCCGCCCTCGATGTGCATGATGACGTCGGCGTTCGCCGCCAGCACCGGGGCCAGCTGGTCGAGGTGCCGCTCCATCTGCGGCTCGGTAACCGCGGAGTACCCGTCCCAGACGTAGGCGAACCGCAGCACGATCTTCATGCCCTGGGCCCGGATCGCGGCCAGGCCGGTCCCGAGGTTGTCGAGCAGGGCCGGCGGCAGGTCGCTCGTCTGGTACTTGTCGAGGTGGACGTAGCTGTGGACGAGCGTGTTCCCGGCCGCGTGGGCCCGGGCGAACGTGCGGTCGAGCATGTCGGGGTTGAAGCCGGGGATGGTGTTGCTCGCGTAGTCGTTGACCGATACGTCGTTGACGATCTCGTACCGGTTGTGGAAGCCGCGCTCCGGGTTGGTGAACACGGTCGCGGTGTCGGCGGTGAAGGTCACGGTCGTGGTCGGCGCGTCGGCGAAGGCGCTCGGTGCGCCGGTGAGTGCGAGGGCCAGCGCGGCCGCCGCGGCAATTGTCCGTCTCAACGGAACCTCAGTTCGTGAAGGAGAAGCCGTCGATGGTGATGCTGCTGTTGCCGCCGTACCAGAAGCCCATGGCGAGCTGGGCCGGGCTGTTGCGGCTGATGCCGTTGGCGACCAACGGGATCCTGATGTCCTGGTAGGCGGTGGTGATGACCGGATGCGCGCCACCGTCGAGGGTGAAGTCGCCGAACACTTTCGTGGTGCCGCCGAGGCCCAGGTTGAAGTGGGCCTGCTCGCCACCCGATGCGCCCTTGATGCGGACGACCAGGTAGGTGTAGCCGGTCAGGTCGGTGCCGACGTCGCTGCCGAACCAGCCGCAGTTGTTGTACTGGAGGGTGAGTGCGCCGCCGGTCACGGCGCCGCTGCCGCTGCCGTTGAGGAAGCAGTTGCCGCCGGTCCACTTCCCGAGGTCGTTCTGCGCCGCAGACGGGTAGGCCGGCGAGCCGTCGAAGTCGTCGAGCACCAGGCCGGGCGTGGACTGGGTGGAGGTCGTGACGGTCAGCGGGGCCGACGCGGCCGAGGTGTTGCCCGCCGCGTCGTAGGCCTGCACGGTGTACGTGTAGGCGGTCGACGCGGTGAGGCCGCTGTCGGTGTACGACGTCGTCGCCGTGGTGCCGACCTGCGTGCCGCCGCGCAGCACGCGGTAGCCGGTGACGCCGACGTTGTCGGTCGACGCATTCCACGTCAGCGACACGCTCGAGGACGTCTTCGCCGGCGAAGCCAGCCCGGTCGGGGCCGACGGCGCTGTCGTGTCGGTGCCGCCGCCGGTGCCGACGCTCATGGCGCCGAGGCCGAGCCACCCGTCGGCGTTCTGGGTGGCGTTGCCGAAGCGGAGCTTCTTCGCGGCCGGGCTGAGGGCCTCCAGGGGGTTCTTCACCCGCAGGACGAGCTGGTACGAGCCGGAGGCCACGCCGGCCAGGCTGACGCTCGACTGGAAGTACTGCGGGTAGCCGAAGTCCCGGTAGGTGGGGTCGACGCCGACACCCCAGTCCGGGAACGCCCGGATCTTCAGCGGCTGCACGGTCCGCAGGTCCCACGGCGTGTCCCAGGTCTTCACCACCGTGCCGGCCGAGTTCTTCAGCCCGAGCGTCATCGTCCACGGGTAGTAGAACGGGGCGACGCCGTTGTTGACGATCGTGACGCCGACGGTCGCGCTGCCGGAGGCGGTGTTCGTGAAGTAGGCGTGGGTGGCGGTGAGGTCGTAGCCCATGAGCCGCACCGCGGCCGCGACGTTCGGGTCCGACGCGGCGTAGCTCTGGCTGGTCTGGTTGATCTTCCACGTGGTGTGCTCGAGCTCGATGCAGGCCTTCATGTTGTCGACCTGGCCGGAGCCGCCGGGCCACGCGGTGAACGCGGAGCTCTGGATCTCGGGGCGGACCTCGCCGCCCATCGAGTCGGTGACCCACTTGTTCTCCACGCCCATGTTCAGCGCGCGCTGCAGCTGCGAGTAGCTCGCGCCGCCCATCGACTGTGGCAGGGTCACGCCGGCCAGCGGCGAGCCCTCCCGGTAGCAGAACGAGTCGTCGTGGTAGCCGATCCGGCGGGCGTTGGCGGCGCCGCCGGCCGAGTCGGGGTAGCGGATCTCCAGCTTCGTCGTGTTGAACGCGGTGTCGAAGGCCTGGACGATCTGCGCCCCGTGCGCGTCGGTCGGCATCAGGTTCGGGTAGCCGTCGGCGGTGTCGGTGTCGAACGGCCACGTGTGCCACTCGCCCCACAGGCCGACGATGCCGAGGTTGATGAAGCCGATGCGCGGGTCGCCGTCGTAGCGGGCGCCGAACGCGGCGATGAAGTTCGTGAGCGCGCTGAGCAGGTAGGGGCTGTCGTAGTCGGGCGAGGTGGTGCCCCAGAACGTGTTGGTGCGGTAGGTGACGTGGCCGTCGAAGCAGTGCGGGATCGCGTTGCCCGGGTGGCTGCCGGTGCCGCCGGGGTACTCCAGGTAGAAGCGGATGGCGGCCTGGTTGCCGTACGAGGCGATCTCGTTCAGCGCGTTGTCCACGATGGACCAGTCGTAGGCCGCGCAGTTGCCGGCGCTGGTCATCACCTCGGAGAGGCCGAAGTAGCTCCAGGCCAGTGACCGTGGGTAACCGAGGCTCTGGTTGTCGCCGGGAAAGTAGAACCGGGCGAAGCCCTTCAGCGGGTTGTCGAGCGGGCTGGGGGCGGCGGTCAGCGGGTGGTCGGTGAGCGACGGGCCGGGGCTGCCCGGCACGGCCGGGCGGGCCGGCGGGCCCGCGGGAGCGGCGAGGGCGCCGGGTGGCGCCAGGGCGAGCACGGCACTGGCGGCGACCGTGCAGAGTGCGGCGGCGAGCGCGAGGCGGCGCCGCCGCGGGGCGGTGCGCATGGATGGACCTCCGGGAAGTTGGATGCCTGATACGAAGAGGTGTTGACAAACTTTCCCTGAGCTTCATCATTATTAGCGGCCGTCCACCCCCGGCCGCAAGACGCAAAATTCGACAGCGGTCGATCGATGAAACGAGGCCGGATCGTGACGATGCGTAACTCCGTGGCGGTGACCGCGCCGCTCGCACCGGACCCGCCCGGCGGGCCGCCCGTCGCCGGTCCGCGTCGCCGCCATCGCGACGACCGCCGGGTCGCGTGGCTGTTCCTGCTGCCCGTGCTCGCCGGCTTCGCGGTGTTCTACCTGTACCCGACGATCCGCGGCGTCTGGTACTCGTTCACCGACTACAGCCTGCTCAACACCCCGTCGTACGTCGGTGGCGACAACTACGCCAAGCTCGTCACCGACGAGCAGTTCTGGAAGTCGCTGCGCCTCACCGCCTGGTACGTGCTGCTCAACATCGGCTCGCAGACGCTGCTCGCGCTCGTCATCGCCGCGCTCATGCACCGGCTCACGCGGTCGGTCGTGCTGCGGGCCACGCTGCTGCTGCCGTGGCTGGTGCCCAACGTGACCGTCGCCCTGCTGTGGATGTGGATGCTCGACTCCAACCTCGGCTTCGTCAACCACCTGCTCACCGCGGCCGGCCTGGACAGCCAGGGCTTCTTCACCTCGCCCGGCCAGGCGTTGCCGACCATCGCGCTCGTCAACACCTGGGCCTACACCGGCTACACCGCGCTGCTG
Organism: Dactylosporangium sp. NPDC005572; assembly: GCF_040605515.1. NCBI lineage: Bacteria > Bacillati > Actinomycetota > Actinomycetes > Micromonosporales > Micromonosporaceae > Dactylosporangium > Dactylosporangium sp. NPDC005572. Next base: position 28,059 of record NZ_JBEXCY010000119.1, read on the forward strand.
CTCTACGCCGGCATGCTGCAGATCCCGCAGCACCTCTACGAGAGCGCCGCCCTGGACGGCGCCGGCGAGCTGCGGATGTTCCGCCGGATCACGCTGCCGCTGCTGCGCCCGATCCTCGCCCTGGTGCTCGTCGTGTCGCTGATCGGCTCGTTCCAGATCTTCGACACCGTCGCCGTCAGCGACCGCTTCGTGCCGGTCGGCGCCGCCCGGGTCATCTACTTCTACATCTACCAGCAGGCCTTCTCGTACTTCCACATGGGCTACGCCGCGGCGGTCGCCATGGTGCTGGTGCTGATCCTCGGTGTGCTCACCGCCGTGCAGATGTGGCTGCTGCGCGCCTCACGTTCCGACCTCTCGTGATCCGATCCCACTTGAAGGGCCGTCACATGTCCCGCCGCCTGACGCCCGGCCGGCTGCTGGCCTGGACCGTCCTGGTCGTGTTCCTCGCCGTCACGATCCTGCCGTTCTACTGGATGGTCCGTACCGCGATTACGCCCGCCGCCGACCTCTACACCGACAGCACCGGCCTCGTGCCCCAGCACCCGACGATGATCAACTTCTGGCGCGTCCTCGGCTTCGTCGACGACGAGACCGCGCGGGCCGCCGGTGGTTCCGGGGCGAAGATCAACTTTTGGCGGTACACCGTCAACTCCCTCATCTACAGCGGGCTCATCGCGGTCGTGCAGACGTTCTGCTGCGCCATGGCCGGCTACGCCTTCGCCCGCCTGCGCTTCCCCGGTCGTGACCTCCTCTTCGGGGTCATGATCGCGGCGCTCATGGTGCCGCCGATCTTCACGCTGCTGCCCAACTTCGCCCTGGTCAAGAACCTCGGCCTGATCAACACCTTCGCCGGCATGGTCGCGCCGTCGCTGCTCATGACGCCGTTCGCCGTGTTCTTCCTGCGCCAGTTCTTCCTGTCCGTGCCCCGGGAGGTCGAGGAGGCGGCGGTCATCGACGGGGCCGGCCGGTGGGGCATCTTCTGGCGGGTCATCGTGCCGATGAGCCGCGGGCCGCTCATCACCATCGCGCTCACCACCTCGGTATGGGCGTGGAAGGACTACCTCTGGCCGCTGCTCGTCGGCCGCGGCGAGGAGAACCGGGTGCTCACCGTGGCGCTCGGCGTGTTCCTCCAGCAGTCACCCAACACCCGGCCGGACTGGACCGGCCTCATGGCCGGCTCGACGCTGTCCGTCCTGCCCGTCCTCCTGTTGCTGATCTTCCTCGGCAAGCGGCTGGTGCAGTCGCTGAACTTCACCGGCATCAAATGACACCCCCCGTGACACCCCTGCCCAAATCCGTGAAAGGGAACCCGATGTCCAGACGACTCCGTTCCGCGGCGGCGCTGACCGTCGCGGCGCTCGCCCTGCCGCTCGCCGCCTGCTCGGGCGAGTCCGGCGAGGACGGTGGCAACGTCGTGCTCAACTACTGGCTCTGGGACGACAAGCAGCAGCCGGCCTACCAGGCCTGCGCCGACGAGTTCACCAAGGCCAACCCCGGCGTCACCATCAAGTTCACGCAGACCGCGTGGGCGCAGTACTGGCAGAACCTCACCACCCAGCTGGCCGCCGGCGCCGCGCCCGACGTCTGGACCGACCACGCGTCGTACTATCCGCAGTTCGTCTCCAGCAACCAGATCCTCGACATCCAGCCGTACGTCGACCGCGACAAGGTGGACCTCTCGCAGTACGCGGGTGGCCTGGCCGACCTGTTCGTCAAGGACGGCAAGCGCTACGGCCTGCCGAAGGACTGGGACACCATGGCCGTCGTCTACAACACCAAGCTCGTCACCGACGCCGCCGGCCTGGACAAGCTCACCTGGAACCCGGCCGACGGCGGCACGTTCGAGCAGGCGATCGCCAAGGCGTCCGTCGACGCGCAGGGCCGCAACGGCCTCGACCCGGCCTTCGACAAGAACAACGTCAAGGTCTACGGCTTCCTGCCGGAGTGGGCCGACGGCTCGCAGGGCCAGAACGGCTGGGGTGACCTGGCCGTGAGCAACGGCTTCACGTACCTCGACAAGAACCCGTGGGGCACGAAGTACAAGTTCGACGACCCCAAGCTGGCCGAGACCATCGCCTGGTTCAAGAAGCTCATCGACAAGGGCTGGGCGCCGAAGTTCGACAAGCAGTCCACCCTCGGCCGCGACGCCGTGATGGACGCCGGCGGGGCCGCGTTCACCATCGTCGGCTCCTGGACCATCAGCTCGTACCTCGGCACGGGCGCCAAGCAGCAGTACGCCTTCGCGCCGCTGCCCACCGGCCCGCAGGGGCGCAAGACCGCCATCAACGGCCTGTCCGACGCGATCTACGCCGGCACCAAGCACCCGGACCAGGCGTGGGCCTGGGTGAAGTTCCTCGGCTCGTCCGCCTGCCAGGACATCGTCGGCGAGAAGGCGGTCGTGTTCCCCGCCATCAAGTCCGGCGCCGAGAAGGCCCTCGCCGCCCACAAGGCGGCCGGCCGGGACGTGCACGTCTTCACCGACGAGGCCGCGGCGCCCGGCGGGACGTTCTTCCTGCCGATCAGCGACCACGGCAACGAGGTCAGCCAGATCGTGCAGGACGCCATCCAGTCGGTCGCCCTCGGCCAGGCCGCCCCGGCCGACGCGCTGAAGAAGGCCAACGACCAGGTCAACGCCCTGTTCAAGTAGACCACCTGGTGGGGGTGCCGGGGGCACCCCCACCGCCTGCGAAGGAGAACCATGGCACAGCTCGTGGAGCTCGGCGGACGCTCGTTCGCCCTCCAGCACTCCGGCCAGGGCGCACCGCGGCCGGTCCCCGGCGGCGTCCTGCTGCCCCCGGGCCGGGTCGCGGTCCTGCACGGACTCGACGACGCATCGTTCTACCGGCACGGGCAGAACTCGTGGAGTCCCTGCGGCTGGCGGCCGCTGAGCCAACCTCCGCTGCGTGTGCCGAACCCGGCCCGGCTCGTCACCGCGGACGACCCCGCGTTCGACGACCCGTCCCGGCACCACTCGTCGGCGGTCGCCGCGCTGCACGGCGCCGACGGCTCCACGCTCCTGCTCGGCGCGCTGGGCCTGGACACCCCGCGGCTCGTCGCCGACCGCGACACGCTCACCGGCTGGTACGCGACCGGCGGGGCCGACTGGTTCCTCGCCCACGGCGCCGAGCAGGACGTGTTCGCCGCCTACGCCGACCGGCTCGCCGAGCGGTTCGGCGTGCGCGGCCGCCGGGCCGGCAACGTCTGGTGCAGCTGGTACGCCTACTACGAGAACATCACCGAGGCCCAGCTCGCCAAGGACGTCGCCGACCTGGCCGGGCTGCCGTTCGACGTCGTGCAGATCGACGACGGCTGGGAGGAGAAGGTCGGCGACTGGGAGCCCAACGCGAAGTTCCCCAGCGGCATGCGCAGTCTCGCCGACCGCATCGCCGACGCCGGCTTCACCCCCGGGCTGTGGCTCGCCCCGTTCATCGCGCTGCCCGGCTCGCGGCTGGCCACCGAGCGCCCGGAGCTGCTGCTGCGCTCGGCCTCCGGTGCGCCCGTCGTCGCCGGCTACAACTGGGGCGGCCCCTACTACGCGCTCGACCTCACCCTGCCGGCCGCGCGGGACCACGTCGCCGACCTGATCCGGACCGTCGTGCACGACTGGGGTTTCCGGTACCTCAAGCTCGACTTCATCAACGCCGCGGCCGCCCACCTCCCGGGGCGCCACCGCGAGCAGGTGTACCGCGACGGGCTCGCCCTCATCCGCGAGGTCGCCGGCGACGACGTCTACCTGCTCGGCTCCGGCGCGATCCTGCTGCCCTCGCTCGGCCTGCTCGACGGCCTGCGCAGCGGCCCCGACGTGGCCCCGATGTGGGACAACTACGCCTCGGTCGACCCGTCCGACGCCACCGCCCGCAACGCCGTCGTCAACAGCGTCCACCGGCTGTGGCAGTCGCCGCTCCTGCAGGTCGACCCGGACGTCGTCTACTTCCGCAGCAAGCTCAACCTGCTCACCGGCCAGCAGCTGCGGTGGCTGCGCGACCTCGCCGACGTCTGCGGCTTCCGGGCTGTCTCCGACCCGCCGAGCTGGCTGACCCCGGCCGAGCTGGAGGACCTGCGCGAGTACCTCGACACCACCCCCGTGATCCGCCGGCTGGACCGCTACCGGTACACCGTCGACGGCCGCGAGGTCGACTTCGGCCCGGCGGTGGCGACCGGCACGGGCGACCAGCTGTACCCCATCTCGTGAGGCTCCCATGGTCGCTCCCCACGAGGCGCCGATGCTGCCGGCCGTCCGGCACCGGCGGATCCTCGAACTGCTGGCCCAGCGCGAGTACGTGACGGTCACCGAGGTCAGCGACGCGACGGGAGCGTCGCTGGCCACCACCCAGCGGGATCTGGCCCGGCTGGCCGGCTCCGGCGCGCTGACCCGGATCCGCGGCGGCGCGACCCGGCCGCAGCCGACCCGCGGCGACGCCCGCCTGGTGGCCGCCTGCCTGGTCCGGGTCCGCAGCGCCCTCGACCGGCACGACCTCACCGCCGCCGAGCAGGCGCTGCACCAGGCGCTGCAGGCCTGCGAACGGATGCGCCGGTACCCTTCGGCGAATGGGACTGCGTGAGGATCTTGTCGAGCTGCGGCGCGAGCTGCACCGCCACCCGGAGATCGGCCTCGACCTGCCGGCGACCCAGCGACGGGTGCTCGCCGCGCTGGACGGCCTGCCGCTGGAGGTGAGCACCGGCACGGGCCTGTCGTCGGTGACGGCGGTGCTGCGTGGGGGAGCCCCCGGGCCGGTCGTGCTGCTGCGCGGCGACATGGACGCGCTGCCGGTGCACGAGGCCGCCGACGTGCCGTTCGCCTCCACGGTCCCGGGCGTGATGCACGCCTGCGGCCACGACCTGCACACGGCGGGGCTGGTCGGGGCGGCGCGGCTGCTCGCCGCGCGGCGCGCGGAGCTGGCCGGCGACGTGGTCTTCATGTTCCAGCCGGGCGAGGAGGGCCACGACGGCGCCGGGCTGATGATCGACGAGGGGGTGCTCGACGCCGCCGGCCGGCCCGCCGACTTCGCCTACGGCCTGCACGTGACGTCGGCCGACTTCCCGCGCGGCGTGTTCGCCAGCCGCCCCGGCCCGCTGATGTCGGCCGCCGCGGGGCTGTTCGTGCGGGTCGTCGGCGCGGGCGGGCACGGCTCGGCCCCGCAGGACGCCCTCGACCCGATCCCGGCCGCCTGCGAGATGGTGACCGCGCTGCAGACGATGGTGGGCCGCCGGTTCAGCCCGTTCGAGCCGGTCGTGGTCACGGTCGGCAGCTTCCACGCGGGCACACTGCGCAACATCATCCCCGATGAGGCGGTCTTCGAGGCTACGATCCGCACGTTCAGCACCGCCGCGGCCGAGCAGGTGGCCCGCGACTCGGTGCGGGTGTGCGAGGGCATCGCCGCCGCCCACGGGCTGCGGGCCGAGGTGCGCTTCGAGACGGAGTACCCGGCGACGGTCAACGACACCGCTTCGTACGAGTTCGTGGCCGACACCGTCCGCGACCTGTTCGGTGCCGAGCGGTTCCAGCACATGGAGCACCCGGATGCGGGGTCCGAGGACTTCTCCCGGGTGCTCCAGCGCGTGCCGGGCGCCTACCTGTTCCTGAGCGCCGCCGCCGGCGACGACCACACGGTCCTGCCGAGCAACCACTCGCCGCGGGCACTGTTCGACGACGGCGTCCTCTACGACGGCGCGGTCCTGCTCGCCGAGCTGGCGGCGCGCCGCCTGACGCGGGGGTAGCCGTCAGCCGGTGGTGACCTCGACGGTGACGGGGACCTGGTTGGTGATGACGTCGAGCACCGCGGAGCGGGCCTGCGACTGCTCGACCAGGCGGCGCAGGTCCTCGGCCGGGGCGTCGCCCTTGACCGTGAACCGGACCGTGATGCCCTGGTAGCCGTTGCGGACGGCCGGGTCGAGCCCGAGGATGCCGTTGAGGTCGATGTCGCCGGACACGGTCGAGCGGACCTCGGTGAGCCGGATGCCGCGGGCCGCGGCGATGTTGGCCAGGCCGGCGGTGAGGCAGGCGGCGAGGGCGTGCAGCACGTACTCGACCGGCGTGGGGCCGTTGTCCCGCCCGACCAGCACGACCGGGTGGTCGGCGTCGAACGTGAACGTCCGCTCGTGCTCACGTTCGTCGCCGACGCCGAAGTAGTCGTGGATGCTGCTGCGGCTGTGGGTGCCGCTGAGCCACTCGTTGTGCGCCCGGAACTGGAACCGGGCGGCCTGCGGTGCGGCCTTCACCGCGTCGATCGTGGCGAACAGGGTGGCCGTGTCGACGCCGTTGCGGGTGGAGTCGTTGAGTGCGGTGGACATGTCGGGTCCTTTCGGGTCGGATCAGTCAGCGGGACAGGGTGAGCAGGTCGGCCGCCGCCGTGTCGATCGCCACGGCGAGCCGCTTCTGCAGCTCGACGAAGCGCGGCACGGGCGGGTACGCGACCATTGCGAGGGTCAGGTCGAACAGCTCGCGCAAAGCGAGTTCGTGGCGGTGCCGGTAGCCGGCCAGCGCGGCCTGCTCGCCGGCCGTGCCGCGCAGCGCCGCGTCGAGGGCGCCGGCCAGCAGCTCGGCGTCGCGGTACGCGTCGCTGATGCCGTGGCCGGTCACCGCGTCGCGGTGGTAGGCGGCGTCGCCGACGAGCGCCCAGCCGGGGCCGTGGGGCGCGCGGCGCCCGTTGGGGGTGGGCGGGATGGCCGTGGGGGGGGGGATGGGTAGAGGGGGGGGGTGGGGGAGCGTTTTTATGTGTGGGTGTTTTTTTATGGGGGGGGGGTGTCAGTTTATAAAG
>NZ_JBEXCY010000120.1:0-14167 GCF_040605515.1 Dactylosporangium sp. NPDC005572
CCCCTCTATAACACCCTCCCCCTTACCCCCAGTCCCCCACCCCCCCCCCCTCTGACCGGCCCGGTCCGGCCCACCCCCTCCCCCCCCGGTGTGGGGTCGGTCGACCGACCGAAGGTTTGCGGCGCCCGTTGGGACACTCGGTCGGTCGACCGACTGAAGATCCGCCGCCACCGGGACACTCGGTCGGTCGACCGACCGAACCTCCGCCGGCACCGCGGGCGAGGACCACGGCGTGCCGGCCACGATCGCGCCGTCCACGCCCGGCAGCGTCGCCGCCAGGTGCAGCGCGTGCAGCGCGCCCTCGTCGGAGCCGACCAGCACCACCGGCGCCACCGCCTCCGCGGCGGCCGAAGCGGCGGTGGACGGGGTGACCGAGCGGACCGCGTACCCGTCGACGGCCAACCGGCGCCCGAAGCGGTCGTAGACCCCCGCGTGCTCGCCGCGGCCCGGGAGGATCAGCAGCGTGCCGCGCACGGCGATCGCCGCCGGCGGGTCCCAGCGGGCGCCGGCCACCACCGGCGCCCCCACCGTTGCCGTCACCGGGCACCCGCCGCGAGCGCCGGCTCGGACGCAGCGGTCGCCGCGCGGTGGGCCAGCTCCTGGCGGACCAGCGGGAGGAGGTGGCGGCCGTAGTCGATGGCGTCGTCCAGCGGGTCGTAGCCGCGGATCAGCAGCGTCGTCACGCCGATGTCGACGTAGTCCAGGAGGGCCTGGGCCACCGTTTCCGGGGTACCGACGAGGGCCGTGGAGTTGCCGCCGGCGCCGGTGGCCTTGGCCGGGGCGGTCCACAGTGCCCGGTCGTGGATGTCGGACCTGTCCGCCGCCGCCAGGAGGCGCTGCGAGCCCACGTTCTCCGGCGGGCCGTCCGTGCGCCAGGCGCGCGCCGGCCAGTTCGACCGGCCGGTGACGATCGTGTCGAGGATCGCGTGCGCGCGCTCCCAGGCCAGGTCCTCCGTCGGGCCCAGGATCGGGCGGAACGAGACGCTGATGCCCGGCGGCGTCGTGCGGCCGGCGGCCGTCGCGGCGGCGCGGACGGAGGCGATCTGCTCGGCCGTCTCGCGCAGCGGCTCGCCCCACAGGGCGAACGTGTCGGCGTGCCGGCCCCCGACCCGGTACGCCGCCTCCGACGAGCCCCCGAAGTACAGCGGGATCCGGTGTGCCGGCTGGACGTGGGCGGCGAAGTCGTCGAACTTGTAGAACGTCCCGTCGTAGGAGAACGGCTCGGGTGAGGACCAGGCCCGGCGCAGGATCTCGAGGTACTCGTCGGTGCGGGCGTAGCGGTCGTCCTTGTCGAGGTAGTCGCCGTCGCGGCGCTGCTCGGCGTTGTTGCCGCCGGTGATCGTGTGCACCGCGACCCGGCCCCCGCTGAACTGGTCCAGCGTGGCGAACTGCCGGGCGGCCAGGGTCGGGGCGACGAAGCCGGGGCGGTGGGCGATGAGCAGGCCGAGGCGCTCGGTGTGGGCCGCGACGTGGGCCGCGACCTGGCCGCCCTCGGGCCAGCCGGAACCGTAGCCGATGAGGATCCGGTCGAAGCCGGCGTCCTCGTGGGCGCGGGCGAAGCGGCGCGTGTACGCCGGGTCGATGACCGGCCCGCTCGGCGCGTGGATCTCGGAGGCGTGCTGGGTGCCGATCATGCCGATGAACTCGACCGTCATGGCGTGGTCTCCTTGTCGTGGTGACGGGACAGCGCGGACCTTCCGGCCGCGGCGAGGATGGTGTCGTCCTGCGGGGTGTGGATGCGCGCGCACAGCACGTCGCGCAGGTGCCGTTCGAGCGGGTTGCGGCGGTTGAGGGCGTTGTTGCCGATGAGCGCGACGGCCTCCTGCACCGACTCGATCGCGGCCCGAGTGCCGATGAGCTTGCCGATCGAGGCCTGCGCGGCGTCCCCGGCGTCGGCGGCCGCGGCGAGCGCGCGGACCAGCACGTGGGCCGACGTCAGGCGGGCCGAGATCTCACCGACCGCCGACTGGAACCGGGGCAGCGTCGCCAGCGGCCGGCCCAGCGACGTGGGGACGCGCTCGTGCAGGAACCGCACCAGCCACTCCAGCGCGGCGTCGGCGACCCCGAGGTACAGCGCCGTCAGCCCGAGCGAGTTCCACGCCATCCCGATCTCGTCGCGGGCGTCGGGCGACGGCGCCGTCAGCCCGGCGGTGGCGTCGAGCGGGACGCGCACCCCGTCGAGGTACACGTCGTCGCTGCGGCTGGCCCGCAGGCCGAGATGGTCCCAGGTCGGCTCGATCCGCACGCCGGGGCTGCCGCCGCGCACGAGGAACGACCCGGTGCGCGGCTCCTCCTCGTCGGTGCGGGCCCAGACGAGCAGCCAGGACAGGGCGACGGCGCCGGTCGAGAAGATCTTGTGCCCGGTGAGCGACCAGGCGTCGCCGTCGCGCCGCGCGACGGTCGCGGGCAGCCCGCCCCGCGCGGGAGTGCCGAGCTCGGGCTCGACCCGCAGCGCGTTGACGAGCGCGGGACCGGCCTGGGACGACGCGAGCAGGGCGGCGTAGTACGGCTCGGGCCACGAGGGCTGCCGCGCCTGCGCCGCGTGGGTGAACAGCGTCATCGCGGTGACGAGCGCGACGGCGGGGTCGCCCGCGCCCAGTGCGGTGAGGATGTCGACGGTACGGGCAAGGCCGGCCCCCTCCCCGCCGTAGCGCGCACCGACGGTCGCCGTGAGCAGCCCGTGCTTGTGGACGAGCTCGATCCCCTCGTGCGGGAACGTGGCGTCGCGGTCGTGGTCGGCGGCCCGCTCGGCGAGCCGGGCGGTGACGAGCGGGAGATCACTCACGGCAGACTCCTCAACGGGGGCTCGTGGACGGTCACCGGCGGCACCGGGCCGGCCCAGGGCGCGACGTCGACCCGGGCGTGCTGGCCGGTGCAGCCCTGGGAGAGCGCCGAGCTGGGGACGTCGGCGGTGAGGACGTTGGGGTTGCCGTGCACGCACAGCACTCCGCCGCCGGGCTCGTCGACCGGGTCGAACCAGGCGCCGGTCGGCAGCCGCAGCACGCCGGGACGCAGGCCGTCGTCGAGGACGGCACCGGCGAGGCAGGCGCCGCGGTCGTTGAAGACCCGCACGACCGCGCCCGCGGTGATGCCCCGGGCGGCGGCGTCGGCCGGGTGGATGCGCAGCGCCTCGCGCCCCGCGACCTTGCCGGCCCGGCTCACCGCGCCGACGTCGAGCTGGCTGTGCAGCCGGGTCTCGGGCTGGTTGGCGATGAGCACCAGCGGGTACCGGTCGACCGGCGGGGCCAGCCAGACCGGGTGGCCGGGGCAGTCGGGGTAGCCGAACGACGCGATCGTCGCCGAGTACAGCTCGATCCGCCCGCTCGGCGTGCGCAGCGGGTGCGCGTCGGGGTCGGCCCGGAACGCCTCGAAGAGCGTGCGGTGCGCGGGGCCGGACGGCAGCTCGTACGAGCCCGCCGCCCAGAACTCGTCGAACGTGGGCGCCTCGGGGCCGCGCCAGCCGTCGTAGAGGTGGCGCAGCCACTCCAGCGGCGTGCGGCCCTCCGTGAACCGGTCGGCGAAGCCGAGCCGGTCCGCGAGCCCGGCCAGGATCGCGTGGTCGTCGCGGGCCTGCCCGACCGGGTCGAGGACCCGGCGCATGGCGACGAGGTGCGTGTCGCGGCGGCCGCCGCCGAGGTCGTCGCGCTCCAGGGTGGTCGTCACGGGCAGGACCAGGTCGGCGTGGCGGGCGGTGGAGGTCCAGTGCGGCTCGTGGACGACGACGGTGTCGGGACGCCCGAACGCGGTGCGCAGCCGGGCCAGGTCCTGGTGGTGGTGGAACGGGTTGCCGCCGGCCCAGTGGACCAGGCGGATGTCGGGGTACGTGCGCCGCTCGCCGTCGTAGTCGTAGGCGCCGCCCGGGTTCAGCAGCAGGTCGGCGATGCGGGCGACCGGGATGAACGAGCGGACCGGGTTGGCGCCCTGCGGCAGGAACGGCAGGCGGGTGGCCGGGCCGGTGTCGCCGACGTCGCCCATGGAGCCGTAGCCGTGGCCGAACCCGCCGCCGGGCAGGCCGATCTGGCCCAGGAGCGCGGCTAGGGCGATGGCCGCCCACACGGGCTGCTCGCCGTACCGGATCCGCTGCAGCGACCACGTGACCGTCACGAGCGTCCGGCCGGCCGCCATCCGCCGGGCGAGGGCCCGGATGTCGCCGGCGGGCACGCCGCAGATCGGCGCGGCCCAGTCGGCGCTGCGGCCACCGGCGACGAGCGAGTCCGCGAAGCGTTCGAAGCCGACGGTGTACCGCCGGACGAACGCGAGATCGGCCAGGTCCTCGACGAGCAGCGTGTGCGCGAGCGCGAGCAGCAGCGCCGTGTCCGTGCCCGGCTCCACCGGCAGCCACTCGCACGGCATCGGCAGGTCGGCCCGCAGCGGGCTGACCAGCACCACGGGCACCCCTCGCGCGGCGAGCCGATCGAGGTGGCCGGGCGTGCCGTGCCGGGTGACGCCGCCGGGCGTGACGAAGACGTTCTTGGCCGGGATGCCGCCGAACGCGACGACCAGCTCCGTGTGCTCGGTGATGGTGGGCCACGAGGAGGCGTTGCGCAGCACCTCCTCGGCGTCGCCGACGACGTGCGGCAGCAGCACGGCCGACGTGCCGTTGCTGTACGAGTTGCGGGAGCCGGTGTAGCCGCCGAACAGGTTGAGGAAGCGGTGCAGCTGGCTCTGCGCGTGATGGAACCGGCCGGCGCTGGCCCAGCCGTACGAGCCGCCGAAGACCGCCGCGTTGCCGTGCTCCCGGCGGACCCGGTCCAGCTCGCCGGCCAGCAGGTCGAGCGCGGTGTCCCAGCCGACCTCGACGAACTCGTCGCGGCCGCGCCGGTCGGTCGGGCCGGGGCCGTGCTCCAGCCAGCCGCGGCGGACCGCCGGGGCGTGCACCCGGGTGGGGTGCGTGACGCCGTCGGCGATGTTGCCGAGCAGGGGCGACGGCGCTGGGTCGGCCGGGTGCGGCGCGACCGCGAGCGCGCCGTCGACGAGCCGGGCCGTGTAGGCGCCCCAGTGCGAGGTGGTGACCGTCATCGCACGGCCGCCAGCCACTCGCCCGCGTGGTGGCAGGCGACCGCGCGGGTGTCGCCGGTCAGCTCCGGGACCGCCGCGCACGCGCTGGTTGCGAAGGGGCAGCGGTCCGCGTAGGAGCACCCGTCCTCGGACACCGGGCCGTCGCCCACGCGGCGCAGGCGGGCGGCGGGGATCGGGTGTTCGCGGCGCACGCTCGGGGCCGAGGCCGTCAGCAGGGCCGTGTACGGGTGGCGCGGGTCGGTCAGCACCTCCTCGGTCGGGCCGTGCTCGACGAGCCGGCCGCCGTAGAGGACGGCGACGCGGTCGGCGATGCCGGCCAGCGAGCTCAGGTCGTGCGAGATGACGACGACCGTGACGCCGGCCGCGGTGCGCAGGTCGGCGAGCAGGCGCAGGACGTGGTTGCGGTTCGAGGCGTCGAGCGCGCTCACCGGCTCGTCGCACAGCAGCAGCCGCGGGCGCATCGCGATGGCCCGGGCCAGCAGGACCCGCTGCCGCTGGCCGCCCGAGATGCGGCCCGGGGTGCGGGTCGCGAGGGCCGGGTCGAGGCCGACCTGGCTCAGCGCCCACTCGACGCGGTCGCCGACCGGCCGGCCGGCGACCGTGAGGCCCTCGGCGACGATGGTGGCCACGGTGTGCTGCGGGTCGAGGGCGCGCAGCGGGTCCTGGAAGACGTACTGCACCTGCCCGGTGCGCCGCCAGTCGCGCAGCGCGCGGCCGCGCAGGCCGGTGAGGTCCGTGCCGTCGAAGCGGATCCGCCCGGCCGTGACCGGCGCGAGGCCGACGACGGCACGGGCGAGCGTGGTCTTGCCGGAGCCGGTCTCGCCGATGATGCCGAGGATTTCGCCGGTACCGACGTGCAGCGACACCCCGGACAGGATCCGATGACGGCGGTAGGCCACGTCGACGCCCTCGATCGACAGCAGCGCGCTCATCGGGCACCCACCAGCGCCAGGTCGGCCGCCCGGTGGCAGCGCACCTGCCGGTCGCCGTCGAGCGTGGTCAGCGCGACCGGGGACGCGCAGGCGTCGGTGGCGTGCGCGCAGCGCTCGGCGAACCGGCAGCCGGCGGGCAGGGCGCCGAGCTCCGGCGGGCGGCCGGGGATCACCTCCAGCGAGCGGCGGCGCCAGTCGCCGAGCGACGCGACGCGCAGCAGCGCCTCGGTGTACGGGTGCCGCGGGTTCGCGATGACCTCGGCGGTGGGGCCCTGCTCGACGATCTCGCCGGCGTAGAACACGACGACCCGGTCGCAGACCTCGGCGACGACGGCGAGGTCGTGGCTCACCAGCAGCAGGGCGAGGCCGCGCTCCTCCCGCAGCCGGCGCAGCAGCTCCAGCACCTCGGCCTGCACGGCCGCGTCGAGCGCGGTGGTGGCCTCGTCGGCGACGAGCAGGTCGGGCTCGCCGGCGACCGCGATCGCGATGAGCGTGCGCTGGAGCATGCCGCCGGAGAGCTCGTGGGGGTACTGGTCGACGACCCGCTCGGCCCGCCGGATGCCCATCGCGGCGAGCAGCTCGACGGCGGCGGCCCGGGTCTGCCGGCGGGGCAGGCCGCGCTTGAGCCGGAGCTGCTCGGCGAGCTGGCGGCCGACGGTGAGCGACGGGTTGAGGTACGACGCCGGATCCTGGAACACGGCGGCGAGCCGGTTGCCGCGGACGCGGTCCCAGCCCCGGCGGTCCAGTCCGGTGAGCGGGGCACCGTCGAGCTCGATCGTGCCGGCGGTGACCGCCACGCCGGGCGGCAGCACGCCGAGCACGGCCCGGCAGGTCAGGGTCTTGCCGGAGCCGGACTCGCCGACGAGCCCGACCGATTCTCCCTTGTGGACGGTGAACGACACGTCCCGGACCGCCGCACCCCGGCCGGCGACGGAAACGTCGAGGTCGTCAACGCGCAAGACCGGCATCGACCCGCTCCTTCGAAGTGGTGTGGTCGGCGAGGGCGTTGAGGGCGGCGACGGTGACCATGATCAGCGCCGCCGGGATGACCGGCGCCCACGGCTGCTGGGCAAGGAAGCCGAGGTCGCTGGCGAGCACGCCGCCCCAGGTGGGGGCGGGCGGCTTGACGCCGATGCCGAGGAACGTCAGCGACGACACGGCGAGCAGCGCGCCGCCGGTGGCCTGGGCCGCGGTGACGGCGACGGTCGGCAGCACCTTGCCCCAGACGTGGGTGCGCAGGATCCGGGTGCGGGAGGCGCCGAAGAGCTCGGCCGCCTCGACGTACTGCGCCCGGGTGAGCCGCAGCCCGGCCGCCCGCGTCACCCGGAAGAACAGCGGCGCGAACAGCGCCCCGATGGCGAGCATCGCCTGGGTCAGGCCGTTGCCGAGGATGCCGGTGACGGCGACCGCGAACACGATGAACGGCAGGGTCATGAGGGCGTCGGCGGCGCGCAGCAGCAGCCACTCGACGGTCCGGCCCAGCCACAGCGACGCGAGCCCGGGCACGACGCCGAGCAGCAGGCCGACGCCGACGCTCTGGATCGCGGCGAGCACGGTGGCGCCGGTGCCGGCGACGAGCCGGCTGAACACGTCGCGCCCGAGGTAGTCGGTGCCGAACGGGTGGGCCGGGCTGGGGCCGCGCAGCGCCAGGTCGGGGTTCTGCAGCAGCGGGTCGTGCGGCGCGATCGCCCCGCCGGCGACGGCGAGGACGGCGACCACGACGAGCACGCCGATCGCGGTGCGTCTCATTGGCGGCCTCCCTGCGGGGTGAGCCGGAGCAGGGCCAGGTTGACCAGGGTGTTGCAGACGAGCACGACGGTGATGGTGACGAGCAGGGTGCCCTGGATCAGCGGGACGTCGTGCTGGTCGGCGGCCTGGAGCGCGAGCCGCGCGACGCCGGGCAGGTTGAAGATCTTCTCGGTGACGACGGCGCCGCCGAGCACCATCGGCACGCCGACGCCGAGCACGGTCAGGGCGGGGCCGACCGCGTTGCGCAGCGCGTGGCGGAACAGCACCCGGCGGGGGCCGAGCCCGCGGACCACGGCCCCCGTCACGTAGTTCTCGCCGAGCTGGCCGACGAGCGAGGTGCGCAGCTGCCGGGCGATCGACGCGGCGATGTCGAGGCTGAGCGCCAGCGCCGGCAGGATCGCGAACCGCAGCCACGGTACGAACCCGGCCTCGAGCGGCACGTATCCGCCGGCCGGGAGCGCGCCGAGCAGCACCGAGAAGACGACGATGAGCCCGATGCCGATGACGAACGGCGGCAGCGTGCCGAGCCCGGAGGCGACGAACGTGACGACCCGGTCGAACCGGCTGCCCGGCCGCAGCGCCGCCCCGATCCCGGCGGCGCCGCCGAGCAGGACCGCCAGGACGACGGCGAGCCCGGCGAGGGTCAGGTCCACCGGCAGCGCCGCGAAGATGCTGTCGGAGACCGGGATCGTGGTGAAGTAGGAGCGGCCGAGGTCGCCGGTGAGCGCGTCGCCGAGCCAGTCGGCGTAGCGGACCAGGAACGGCCGGTCGAGCCCGAACTCGTGGTTCATCCGGGCGATGTCGGCCGGGGTGGCCGTCTCGCCGAGGACGGCCGCCGCCGGGTTGCTCGGCGACAGCGCGCCGAGCCCGAACGTGAGCAGTGAGGCCAGGACGAACACGACCACCGGCGTCGCGAGCGTGGGCGCGAGCCGTCTGGTCCGGGCCGCGCGCCGCTCCAGCAGCAGGGTCATGACACGGTCACGCCCTCGAAGCGCTGGACCACGGTGAACTCGGGGATCGCCGAGACGCCGGGTCGGCGGGCCAGGATGCGGGGCACGCTGTAGAGGAAGACGTTCGGCATCGAACGGACCGCGGTCGCGGTCGCCTCCTGGAGCACCTTCGCGTAGTCCGGCGAGTCGAGCGGGGTCCTGCTCACCCTGGCCAGCGCGTCGGCCAGCTCCTGCGGGTGCTGGCGGCCCGGGTTCATCAGGCCCTCCTTGCCGAAGAGCACCTGGAACGCCTGCACCGCCGAGTCGCGGCCGGCGAACTGGTCGACGAACAGCGCCTTGGAGTGCTGCACGTACACCAGCTGCGTGGCCTGCGCCTGCGGGATGACCTCGATCGTGGGCTTGAACCCGACCGCCTGGAGCTGCGACTGGAGCTGCTCGGGCACGCCGGCGGCGGCCGCGGTGGTGATGACGAGGTCGACGGGCGCACCCCGGTAGCTGGACTCGGCGAGCAGCTGCTTGGCCTTGTCCGGGTTGTAGGCGTAGATGCCGTCGAGGGCCGGGTTGTTGCCGACGTAGCCCTTCGGGAACGGCTGGTAGGCGACGTCGCCGTGGCCGAACTGCGCGGTCTTCAGCAGCGCGGCCCGGTCGACGGCGTACCGCAGGGCCTCGGTGACCTTCGGGTCGTCGAACGGCTTCTTGGTGATGTTCACATCGAGCACGGCGACGACGAGCGACGGGATGACCTGCACCTGGAGGCCGGCCGCCTTGGCCGCCTCGACCTGGCTGCCGGGGATCTGGGCCACGTCGTACTGGCCGGACTGGAGCGCGGCCACGACCGTCGCCGCCTCGGGCAGCGGGTACGCCTCGAAGTTCTGCAGCCTGATGTTCGCCGCGTCCCAGTAGTCGGGGTTCTTGACCAGCACCGCCTTGGCGTTCTGGGTGTACGACGTCAGCGTGAACGGGCCGGCCCCGACCGGCTTGGTGGCGAGGGCGGCGGCGTCGCTCTCGAACGCCTTCGGGCTCACGATCATGCCCGTCTTGCCGGCCAGCAGGTTGGGGATCTGGAAGTCGGGCGCCTTGAGCCTGATGACGACGGTACCGCTGTCCGGCGCCTCGACCGCCGCGACGTTCACCAGCTGCGGGCCGACCAGGGACTTGGGGAAGTCGCGGCCGCGCTCCAGGCTCTTCTTGACGGCGACCGCGTCGAGCGGGGTGCCGTCGGAGAACCGCAGGCCGGGCCGGAGCGTGAAGACGACCTCGGTGCCGTCGGCGTTGTACTTCCAGCCGGTGGCGAGGGCCGGGACCGCGTCGCCCCGCTCGTCGAGCTTGGTGAGGCCGGCGTACACCAGGGACAGCACGTGCACGTCCCAGCCGGCCGAGCTGGTCACCGGGTCCCAGCTGGTGGTCAGCGCCCAGCCCCACTTGAGCGTGCCGCCGCCGGAGGCGCCCGGGACGGTGCCGTCGCCGCACGCACCGAGCAGCGTCGCGGCGCCGGTGGCGGCGCCGAGGCCGAGGAACGACCGGCGGCTGATGTTCGTCTTCATGGGAGCCCTTCTCCGGGGTTTTCATGGGGTTTCGGGGTTCGGGGTTCGGGGTTTCGGGGTTTTTTGGGGTGCACGGAACCGCCCGCCGGCGCGGGACGTCGTCGTCGTGATGTGGGCGCACTCGGCCCGGAGGGAATGACTTATCGACAGAGGGCGCTTGCGGTGCGCCGGAAGTCGACGTAGCGCCGTGCCACGCCGGGGTGGGTCGAGGTCATGTGCCCATCATGCGGAGGCGCCGGAAGTCTCGTCAATAGCCATCAAGAAGTGTCCTATTGTTCGAGACAAATCAGATGGGCTTTATAGGAGTTGAGAGGGGCCGTCAGCGCAGCGCCGGATGGGTCCTGGCCTCGTCCTCGGCCAGCCAGACCCGGCCGCCGGGCGTGTCGAAGGACACGGCGCCGGGCACGCTCCCGGCCTCCGCCTCGGTCAGGCTCGCGTACCGGCACAGCGCGTCCTGCGGGGCCAGCGGGGCCGGCTCGCGGACCGAGCCGGGCGCGACCCGCTCGGCCGCCGCCGCGTACTCCGCGTACGGCCGCCAGCCGGGGACGACCGCCCGCCCCCCGGGGCCCTGGAACAGCAGCGTGGGCAGCGCGTAGCGGTGGCCGTCGTCGTCCACCGGCTTGGCGCGGCCGTTGTGCGGGCCGGGGTCGTCGATGCGCAGCACCTCCGGTACCGGCGAACGACACTCCTGAAAGTCGGCCTCGATCGACGCGCGCACGCGCTCGGACGCGGCGTCGGCCGCCAGGCGGTCCTCGTCGAGGCCGGGGATGCCCGCCACGGCGCGCAGCGCGCGCTCCGGCGTGTCGGCCGGGCGGCCCAGGAGGAACACGGTCTCGCGCAGGCGGCGCAGCGCACGCTCGGCGACGGCGTCGCCCTGCGCCTGCGCGGCCCGGGCGACGAGGGACGACGGCCGGCTCGTGAGGGCGACCCGCTCCAGCACCGCCGGCCACGGCGCGCGGGTGTGCTGGGCGATCTGCTGGAGATGGCGGTGGTACCACGCCGTCTCCGCCGCCGGGTCGGGCGCGG
The DNA here is from genome assembly GCF_040605515.1 of Dactylosporangium sp. NPDC005572. Lineage (NCBI taxonomy): Bacteria > Bacillati > Actinomycetota > Actinomycetes > Micromonosporales > Micromonosporaceae > Dactylosporangium > Dactylosporangium sp. NPDC005572. The sequence goes on from NZ_JBEXCY010000120.1 coordinate 11,221, forward strand.
GGTCGTCGCAGTCGTCGAAGAGGATGCCGAACACGCGCCGCCAGCGCGCGCCCGGCAGCGCCGCCCGCAGCCGGCGGAACGTGGGCTCCGAGCCCCACGCCCACGGGCACATCGGGTCGGTGTACTCGACGACGGTGAGCGTCATTCCACCGTCGACCACAGGCTCGGCAGGTTGACGACCACGCCCTCCTGGCTGCTGCGGGCGATCACGACGACCGCCTCGGTCCCGCCGGGGTTCTCCTCGCGATGGGGCACGTACGGCGGCACGAAGATGTAGTCGCCCGGTGCGGTCTCCAGCCGTACCTCCTGATCCCCCTCGGCGAAGACGAACACCGGGTTGCCGGAGACCACGTAGATGGCGGTCTCGGTCTCGCCGTGGTGGTGGTCGCCGGAGGACGTGGCCGGGGCGACGTGCGTCTGGCCCATCCAGACCTTCGACGAGCCGACGGTCTTGCCGGAGATCGCCTCCAGGCGGGTCATCCCGGACGTCTGGCGGGTGTCGCCGCTGAGGTCGGCGCCCCTGATGTGGCGCAGCGGGGCGTGCCAGTGGTCGGTGCCGTCGGTCATGCGGGCGCTCCCAGGGGCAGGCGGAGCAGCGTGGCCGCGGGCTCCGGCGGGTTGTCGGTGAGCAGGTCGGCGATCGTCACGCCCATGAGGATCTCCTCGGTGCGGGCCTGGATGGCGCGCCAGACGGCGGTCACGCCGGGGACCCGGGTGGCGTCGGACGGGTCGGTGCCGTGGATGGTCAGCAGCTCGCCGTCGACGGCCGCGAACACGTCGGCGAGCGTGATGGTGGCGGCGGCGCGGCCCAGCCAGTAGCCGCCCTCGCAGCCGCGCTGGCTGCGCACGAGCCCGGTGCGCCGCAGGTCGCGCAGCACGCTCTTGAGGAACCGGTACGGGATGTGCTGCGCCGCGGCGATCCCCTCGCAGACGAGCGGCCGCTGGACGTCCGCGGCCAGCTCGACGAGCGCCCGGATCGCGTAGTCCGCCTTCGCCGAGATGCGCATGCCAAACCATACCAAGGGACTCTGGTTGGTATCCATTCCCGGTCCGCGGGCCTTTTGCCCGATCTGCCGCTACCTGCCGGTGCGCAGGCCCGCCAGTACCGTCTCGATCAACCGCTGATGGGTCACCGCGAGGTCCTGCGGCAGGCCGAACGCGCCGCCCGACTGCAGGCTCGCGAAGCCGTGCAGCGCGGCGCGGGTGACCCGGGTGGCGTGGACGAGCTCGTCGTCGTCGAGCCCGTACCCCTTCAGCACCGCGTAGAACAGCGCGGCGAGCCGCTCCCCCGCGGCCTGCACCGCGGGGTCGGGGTCCGGCTGCTGGGGCACGGCCGCGTAGCGGTGCGGGTGCTCGGTGGCATAGTCGTGGTAGGCCCGCATGAGCGCCTCCAGGGCGTCGTCACCGCTGCGGCCGAGCACGGCCCGCGTGATCCGGCCCTCCAGCTCCCCGAAGAGCCGCACGGCGAGCAGGCCGCGCAGCTCCCCGAGGCTCTTCACGTGCTTGTACAGCGAGGGCGTGGCGACGCCGGTCCGCGCCGCCACGGCGGCCAGGGTCAGCGCCTCCGGCCCACCCTCGTCGACGATCGCGAGGGCGGCGCCGACGACGGCGTCCTGGTTGAGCCCGGCCCTAGGCATTCTGGTGGCTCTTCAGGCTCTTCAGGAAGGCCAGCACCGCCGCGGCCGTCTCCTCGGGGAACTCGGAGTGCGGGTAGTGCCCGGCTCCGTCGATCATCACGACGCTGCCGTTGATCCGCCCCGCGACGAGCCGCGCCTCGGCCGCCGGGTCCGGGAAGTCGGGGTCCTTGGTGCCCATGACGACGAGCGCGGGCGTGCGCACCTCGGGCATGCGCGCCTCGCAGACCGACTTGTCGGCGTCGCCCATGGCCTTGATGGCGGCCATCCGCCCCGGCTCGGCAAGACTGGCCTTGAGCGCCTGCCGCTCGGCCGGGTTCGGCTTCCGGGTCTTGTACAGCGAGGCCCAGAACATCATCCACAATGGACGGTAGGTGGTGGCCGCCCACTGCGCGGCCCGCATGACGAGATTCGGCTTCGGCATGACCCGGGCGAACGGCCCACCGAGCACGATGGCACCGAACAACTCGGGCGCCTCGGCGGCGGCCCAGATGGCGGTGGCTGCCGTGTAGGAGTTGGTGACGAGGATCGCGGGGCCGGCGTTGAGATGCTTGACGAGCGCGATGGCGTCGCGGCCGATGGCCTGGGGCGAGTAGTCGGTCCAGTGGGCGTCGGTCTCGCCGGCGCCGCGCAGGTCCATGGTGACGACGCGGTAGCCGGCCTGGACCATCAGCGGGACGAACGGCTCGTACGTCTGCCGCGTCACCCCCATCCCCGGCAGGCACAGCACCAACGGCCCGTCGTTCGCAGTGTCGTCGTAGGCGATCCGTCCACCTTCAAAGCTAATCTCCATAGCTAAAAAACTAATGCCGTTAGCTATCGCTGTCAAGACCTGCGGCCGGAAGAGCCCGACTCGCGCATGGTCGGTCGACCGACTCACACCCAAGGATTCGGTCGGTCGACCGACTGACCACGGAAGCTCAACTCCGGCACCCGTCGGCCGCGCCGCGGACATCGCCCGACGCGGACCCATGATCATGGGAAGGATCTGGTCGCTGGGGCAGCCAGATCTTTCCCATGATCATGGGCGCCGTCCGCGACCAGCGGACCAGACCTCGCCGCACTGGCAGATCCCGCGTCCTCGGCGCGCACGGGCTGAGTTCGGTCGGTCGACCGACCGAACCTTCTCCGCGCACCCGCGCACTCGCGCACTCGCGCACTCGCGCACTCGGTCGGTCGACCGACCAAATGTCCGCGCTCCCCCGGTCGGCCGACCGACCGAACCTTCTCCGCGCACTCGAGCACTCACGCACTCACGCACTCGCGCACTCGGTCGGTCGACCGACCAAATGTCCGCGCTCCCCCGGTCGGCC
>NZ_JBEXCY010000120.1:14264-34286 GCF_040605515.1 Dactylosporangium sp. NPDC005572
GCCGACCGACCGAACCTTCTCCGCGCACTCGAGCACTCACGCACTCACGCACTCGGTCGGTCGACCGACCAAATGTCCGCGCTCCCCCGGTCGGTCGACCGAACGACTGCCCCGCGCTCCCTCGGTCGGTCGACCGAACGACTTGCGTGCCTGGTTGGTTGGGGGCGGGGGTTTCTCTGGGGCGGCTTTGCGGCTGGTGGAGATCATGTGTTCGTTCGCGGCGCTTCTAGGCTGAGGCGGTCAGTAGCACCCCCGCTCGGCAGGCATCCGATGTCTGAAGCCGATGTGGGTACTTGTGCACCCGTGAGGTCGGCTGGTAGACAGCAGTCCTCCGATGTATTTGGGGGATCAGTGAACGGTGAGTTTCAAGGGCTCGGGGCTGTCGTCACCGGCGGGGGCTCCGGGATCGGGCTGGCCACAGCCCTGCACCTGGCCGCGCGTGGGGCCCGGGTGGTCTGTCTCGACCTCAAGGTCGACTCGCTGCCCGAACCCTTGCACGGGGTCGTCGCGGACGTGACCGACGACGCTTCCGTGCGGGCGGGGGTCGAGGAGGCCGTCGGCTGGCTCGGGCGGCTCGACATTCTTGTGAACAACGCGGGTATCGGCGCCATCGGTACCGTCGAGGATAACTCCGACGACGAGTGGCACCGGGTGCTCGACGTCAACGTGGTCGGGATGGTGCGGGTCAGCCGGGCCGCGCTGCCGCACCTGCGTAAATCCGACCACGCCGCCATCGTCAACACCTGCTCGATCGCCGCGCACGCCGGGCTGCCCGACCGGGCGTTGTACAGCGCCAGCAAGGGTGCGGTTCAGGCGCTCACCGCGGCCATGGCCGCCGACCACGTCCGTGAGGGGATCCGGGTCTGCTGCGTGAACCCGGGGACCGCCGACACGCCCTGGATCCGCCGACTGCTCGCCCAGGCCGCCGACCCCGACGCCGAGCTCGCCGCGCTCAAGGCCCGCCAGCCCACCGGGCGGCTGGTCAGCGCGGAGGAGGTCGCCGCCGCCATCGGGTACCTCGCCAGCCCGCTCGCGGGAGCCACCACCGGCACGGTGCTCGCCGTGGACGGCGGCATGCACGGCCTGCGCCTGAGACCGGCCACCTGATGGCCGACCACACGACGACCGGCCAGCCGACGGCCGGGCACACGACGGCCGGGCAAAAGACGGCCGACCAGCCGACGACCGGGCAGGCGACGGCCGGAGGCACGACGGGCCAAAACACAGCGGCCGAGCTCGGGCTCGGGTGCGCCCAGCTCGGCAACCTGTACCACGCCATCGACGACGAGCGTGCCAGCGCCACCGTCGACGCCGCCTGGGACGCCGGGATCCGGTACTTCGACACCGCCCCGCACTACGGGATCGGCCTCTCCGAGCGGCGGCTGGGCGCTGCGCTGCGGGAACGGCCGCGCCAGGAGTACCGGATCAGCACCAAGGTCGGCCGCCTGCTGGTCGAGACCGACGAGAGTGGCGCGGTCGGCATGGACACCGCGGAAGGGTTCGTCGTCCCGGCCACGCACAAGCGGGTCCGCGACTTCTCCCGCGACGGCGTGCGGCGCTCGATCGACGACAGCCTCCGCAGGCTCGGGCTCGACCGGATCGACGTCGCGCTGCTGCACGACCCGGAGGGGCACACGGACGTGGCGTTCGGAGAGGGCTGGAGAGCGCTCACCGAGCTGCGCGACGAAGGGGTCGTGACGACGCTCGGTGCCGGCTCGAAGGACGCTGCAGTGCTGGCCCGGTTCGTGCGCGAATGCGGGCCGGATGTGGTGATGGTGGCGGGGCGGTTCACGCTGCTGGAGCAGCCGGCCCGCGACGAGCTGCTGCCGGCCTGCGCGGCGCACGGCGTCGGGGTGCTCAACGCGGGCGTGTTCAACAGTGGCCTGCTCGCCGAGGCGAAGCCGCACGACGGCCTGCCGTACGAGTACGGGTCCGCGCCCGGGCTGCTCGTCGAGCGGGCGCGGGCGATCGCGGAGCTGTGCGCGACGCACGGCACCAGCCTGCCCGCGGCGGCGCTCGCGTTCGCCGGCAGCGACCCGGCCGTGCGCAGCGTGGTCGTCGGCGCCGACTCACCCGAGCAGGTCCGGCGCAACGCGGCCCTGTTCGCCGCGCCGCCGCCCGGCGAGCTGTGGCCCGCCCTGCGCGAGAGGGGCCTGCTGTGATCGTCGACGCGCACCACCACCTGTGGGACGTCGACGGCGGGTACGACTGGCTCGACGCCCCCGAGCTCGCCCCGATCCGCCGCACCTTCGCCCCCGGGCAGCTGCGGGCCGAGCTGGCCGCGGCCGGGGTGAGCCGGTCCATTCTCGTCGAAGGAGGTCGCTGCGACGCGGACGAGGCAGCGGTACTGCTGGAGCACGCGACGGCGACATCCGAGATCGCCGCCGTCGTGGCCTGGGCCGATCCGGCCGATCCCGACCTGGACGCGACGCTGGACGGGTACCGGGCGCTGGACGGCGGCGGGCACCTCAGAGGCATCCGCGCGCAGGTCCAGGCCGAGGACGCCGGCTACCTCGACCGCGCCGACGTCCGGGCCGGCCTGGCCCGCATCGGCGCCGCGGGGCTCGTCTTCGACCTGGTCGTGCGGGCCGAGCAGCTCCCGTCGGCCGGCCGGGCCGCCGCCGCGCTGCCCGGCGTGCGGTTCGTGCTCGACCACCTCGGCAAGCCCCGGATCCGGGCCGGCGCCGAGGGGCTGGCCGAGTGGCGCGCGCTCGTCGCCGGGCTCGCCGCCTGCCCGAACGTGACGGCGAAGCTCTCGGGCCTGGTCACCGAGGCCGACTGGGCCGGCTGGGAGCCGGCCGACCTGCGGCCGTACGTCGAGGAGGCGCTCGCCCTCTTCGGCCCCGACCGGCTCATGTTCGGCTCGGACTGGCCGGTCTGCACGCTCGCCGCCTCCTACGGCGAGGTGATCGACACGCTCGACGGCCTGATCGGCCCTGACGACCGGGCTTCGGTCTTCGGCGGTACCGCCACGGCCGTGTACGCGCTGGAGAGCCGCAAAGCGGGGAAGAGTGGCACAGCGGAGATAGAGTCGCCGCGGAGGAACCGATGGCACTGACCGACGAGGCAATCGACAAGATCAAGGGCATGATCACCTCGGGTGAGCTCGGCCCGGGCGACCGGCTGCCCAAGGAGGCCGACCTGGCCGAGCGGCTCGGGTTGTCCCGCAACTCACTGCGGGAGGCGGTCAAGGCGCTGTCGATGATCCGCGTGCTCGACGTGCGCCAGGGCGACGGCACGTACGTGACGAGCCTGGAGCCCGACCTGCTGCTCGACGCGCTGAGCTTCGTGGTCGACTTCCACCGCGACGACACCGTGCTGCAGTTTCTGGAGGTCCGCCGGATCCTCGAGCCGTCGGCGACGGCCCTCGCGACCGAGCGGATGTCCGACGGGGACATCGCCAAGCTCCAGAATGTGCTCGACGAGCTCGGCACCGACCCGACGATCGAGGCGCTCGTCGACAACGACCTGGAGTTCCACCGGCAGATCGCGGCCGGTTCGGGCAACGCCGTGCTCTGCTCGCTCGTCGAGGGCCTGTCCGGGCCGACGACCCGGGCCCGGATCTGGCGCGGCCTGACCCAGGAGGGCGCCGCCGCCCGGACCCGCGAGCAGCACCAGGCGATCGTCGACGCGATCGCGTCGCGGCAGCCGGAGCTGGCCCGCGCCTGGGCCACGATCCACGTCGCCGGCGTCGAGGAGTGGCTGCGCCGGGCGCTGTAGCGCGAGCGGCCAGGCGCGGTGAGAACCCTCGGCAGGGGCGGGCTAGCTGATCGCCAGCGTCGCTGCGGAGCCGTCAGGGTCGGGCGGGGGCGGAGGACCGGGGGTACGTGGACCGGGACGTCCACCGCGGCCGACAGGATCAACGCCAGCGCCACGCTCGTCGGGCGGGACTCCGGGAGTTTCGACAGGCTCGCCGTGCAGAGCTCCGCCAGCTCCGACGGCAGGCCCGCGATGGTCGGCAGCGGGGCCGGCGGGGTGCGGCGGTGGGCGCGGAGGACCTGCTCGTCCGTGGCGGCCTGGAACGGCAGGCGGCCGGTCAGGCACTGGTAGAGCAGGACGCCCAGCGCGTACACGTCGGCGGCCGGGGTCGCCGGGGCCCGGTCCAGGCGCTCGGGCGCAAGGTACGCACCCAGTTGTCATTCCCCCGGCGGGGGGTGATTCAAGCCAACTTCGAGCCGACCCGGCGCGCCGGCGGCGACGCGCGCCTCAGATGTCCTCGTCGAGCTGGGTGCCGCGCCGCGGGTCGGCGATCTTGCGGCCGGTCGAGTCGACGGCGCCGTCGTCGATCACGCCGCCGCGGGCCTCCCGGAAGGAGAGGCTCTGCGACTGCTCGGCCTGCCGGCGGGCGGCGTCGCGGGCCTGGGCCTCGGGGCTGTTCGGGTCGATCCCGGTCGGGTCCTGGGTGTTCATGGCTGCTCCCCACGGTCGGCGTCGGGCGGATGGGAAACCATACCCGCCGCGATTCCCGGTAATCCATACACAATCTCACCGGATGCGCGCGGGGCGGGCGCCGCCGCGCCTGGATACTGTCGGACGCATGTCTGAGCAGAGCACGATCGACGTCGGCGGCGACCTCACCGTCAACCGGCTCGGGTTCGGCGCCATGCGCATCACCGGCGACGGCATCTGGGGCGCGCCGCCCAGCCGCGACGAGGCGAAGCGGGTGCTGCGCCGCGTGGTCGAGCTGGGGGTCAACTTCATCGACACCGCCGACTCGTACGGCCCGGACGTCAGCGAGGAGCTGATCGCCGAGGCCCTGCACCCGTACCCGGAGGACCTCGTCATCGCCACGAAGGGCGGCCTGGTGCGGCCCGGCCCCGGCGCCTGGGAGGCGGACGGGCGCCCGGCGCACCTGCGGGCCGCCCTGGAGGGGAGCCTGCGCAAGCTGCGGCTGGACTCGATCCCGCTGTACCAGTTCCACCGGCCCGACCCGAAGGTTCCGCTGGAGGACTCGATCGGGACGCTGGTCGAGCTGAAGGACCAGGGCAAGATCCGGCACATCGGGGTCTCGAACTTCACCGAGGAGCAGCTGCGGGTGGCGCAGCGGCTCACCCCGATCGTGTCCCTGCAGAACCGCTACAACCTCGGCGACCGGGTGTCGGAGTCCCTCGTCGACCTGTGCGAGCAGGAGGAGCTGGTGTTCCTGCCGTGGGCCCCGATCCAGGACCTCGACGGCAACCCGGCGGTCGAGGCGGTGGCCCGGCGGCACGACGCGAGCCCGCGGCAGATCGTGCTGGCCTGGCTGCTGGCCCGCTCCCCTGCGATCCTGCCGATCCCGGGCACCGGCACGGTCGCCCACCTGGAGGACAACGTCGCCGCGGCCAGGATCGAGCTGTCGCCGGAGGAGGTCGCCGAGCTGACGAAGGCCGGCTAGAAAAAATCTTGGGAAGCCGTGTCGGATCCGGGGTCTCCCGTTCGAGGGGTGGGTGAAGGAACACCTCGAAGGGAGACCCCGACCATGACCACCACCGCTCTCGCCGACTGCACCCCCGCCCAGCGCGTCACCCGGTCGCTGCTCGGCTACGGCGTGATCGCCGGGCCGGTCTACGTGACCGCCGCGCTGGCCCAGGCCGTGACCCGCGACGGGTTCGACCTCACCCGGGACGCCTGGAGCATGCTCGCCCTCGGCCCGCTCGGCTGGATCCAGACCCTCAACTTCGTCCTCGCCGCGCTGATGTCCGGCGCCTTCGCGGCCGGGCTGGGGCGGGCGCTGCCGGGGGCGCGCTGGGCGCCGCGGCTGGTCGCCGTCTACGCGGCGAGCCTGCTGGGCGCCGCGGCGTTCGAGGCCGACCCGGTCGGCACCTCCGTGAGCTGGCACGGGATGCTGCACCTCGTTGCCGGGGCCGTCGGGTTCACAGCGCTCGCCGTCGCCACGTTCGCGGTCGGCAAGCGGCTCCTGCCCGCCTACTCCCGCGCCACGGGCGTCGTGCTGCTGGCCGGCTTCGCCTGCGTCGCCGCCGGCGGCGGGGCCGTCTGGGCCAACCTCACCTTCACCGCCGCCATCGTCCTGACCTGGACGTGGATGAGCGTCGTCGCCGTCAAGCTGTACAAGACCGTCTGAGAAGGGACCACCGAGATGCGCTACCTGGTGCTGCTGGAAGCCACCAACCCCGCCGGACCGCCCCCGCCCGACCTCATGGCCGCGATCATGAAGCTCGGCGAGGAGGCGACCGCCGCCGGCACCCTGCTCGACACCGCCGGCCTGCTGCCCAGCGCAGCCGGGGCGAAGATCACCGTCACCGGCGGCGAGCTGGCCGCGACCGACGGGCCGTTCGCCGAGACCAAGGAGATGATCAGCTACGCGCTGTACGAGGTCGGGTCCCGCGAGGAGGCGGTCGAGTGGACCAACCGGTTCATGCGACTGCACCGCGACCTGTGGGAGGGCTGGGAGGGCGAGGCCCGCGTGCTCCAGGTGATGACCTTCTGAGGCCGTTTCTGAGGCCGTCCCGTGCGAGGATCGGTGGCGATGACCGCCACCGATCCTCGCCGCGTCGTCGAGGCGGTGTACCGCATCGAGTCCGCGCGGCTCGTCGCCGGGCTCGCCCGCATCGTCCGCGACGTCGGGCTGGCCGAGGAGCTGGCCCAGGACGCGCTGGTCGTCGCCCTGGAGCGGTGGCCGGTCGACGGGGTGCCCGAGCAGCCGGGCGCGTGGCTGATGGCGACCGCGAAGCACCGGGCCGTCGACGTGCTGCGCCGCCAGGAGAACTACCGGCGCAAGCTCGCCCTGTTCACCCGCGAGGCCGAGGCGACCGACGAGCTCGCCGTGGACGACCACATCGGCGACGACCTGCTCCGGCTGATCCTCACCGCGTGCCATCCGTCGATCACGCCCGAGTCGCAGGTCGCGCTGGTGCTGCGCACGATCGGCGGGCTGAGCACCGACCAGATCGCCCGCGCGTTCCTGACCACCGAGGCGACCGTCTCGCAGCGCGTCCTGCGGGCCAAGAAGGCGCTGACCGGTGTGCGGTTCGAGCTGCCGGGGCCCGACGAGCTGCCGGGGCGGCTGGCGGCTGCCCTCGGTACCATATATTTGATCTTCAATGAAGGCTATGCCGCGACGGCGGGTGACGACTGGTCGCGGCCCCAGCTGTGCGAGGAGGCCCTGCGCCTCGGGCGGATCCTGGCCGGCCTGCTGCCGGGCGAGGCCGAGGTCCACGGGCTGGTCGCGCTGATGGAGCTCCAGGCGTCGCGCATCCCGGCCCGGACCGGCCCGTCCGGCGAGCCGGTGCTGCTGCCGGACCAGGACCGGCGCCGCTGGGACCGGCTGCTCGTCCGCCGCGGCCTGGCCGCGCTCGACCGGGCGTCGGCGCTGGGCACGTTCGGGCCGTACGGGCTGCAGGCCGCGATCGCCGCCTGCCACGCCCGCGCGCGGACCGCCGGGGAGACCGACTGGGGGCGGATCGCGGCGCTGTACCGCGTGCTGGCCCACGTCGCCCCGTCGCCCGTCGTCGAGCTGAACCGGGCGGTGGCCGTCGGGCAGGCCGAGAGTCCGGCAGCGGGCCTGGCCGTCGTGGACGCGCTGGCGGCGACGGGCGCGCTGGCGCGGTACCCGCACCTGCCGGCCGTCCGCGGCGACCTGCTGGAGCGGCTGGGCCGCCGCGACGAGGCCCGGTCCGAGTTCGCCCGGGCGGCGGCCCTGACCCGCAACGAACGGGAACGGCAGCTGTTCGAGACCCGCGCTAACTCGGTTGCCGGGCGTCCGGCGCCGTGGGACGGTCCGGGGCGTGAGTGAGTACCTGCGGCTCAACCGCGCCCAGTGGGACGAGCGGGCGCCGGCCCATGCCGCCTCGCCCGACTACGCCGTCGAGCGGTTCGTCGGCGAGCCCGGCTATCTCAGCGAGGTCGTCCGGTTCGACGTGCCGCGGCTCGGGGACCTCGGCGGGGTGCGGGCCGTGCACCTCCAGTGTCACATCGGCACCGACACGATCTCCCTGCACCGGCTCGGGGCCCAGGTCACCGGGCTGGACTTCTCCGCCGCCTCGCTGGCGCAGGCCCGGGCGCTCGCCGAGCGGACCGGGGCGCCGGTCGACTTCGTCGAGGCCGACGTGTACGACGCCGCGAAGGTCCTCGACGCCGGCACGTTCGATCTCGTGTACACCGGCATCGGCGCGCTGTGCTGGCTGCCCGACATCCAGCGGTGGGCGGGAGTCGTCGCCGAGCTGCTGCGGCCCGGCGGGCGGCTGTTCATCCGGGAGGGGCACCCGATGCTGTGGTCGGTCGACGAGACCCGCGGCGACGGGGTGCTCGCGCTCGAGTACGCGTACTTCGAGCGCGAAGAGCCGCTCGTCTGGGACGACGCCACGACCTACGTCGAGACCGAGGCCAGGTTCGAGCACAACGTCACCCACTCGTGGAACCACGGGCTCGGCGAGATCGTGAGCGCACTCCTGGGGTACAACCTGGAGATCCTGATGCTCCAGGAGCACGACAGCGCGCCGTGGGACGCGTTGCCCGGCCACACCGTGAAGGACGAGCACGGCGAGCACCGGCTGACGGACCGGCCGTGGCGGCTGCCGATGACGTACACGCTGCAGGCGCGCAAGCGCTGACCCGTAGACTGCTCGTTCGTGACGAACGCCTTCACCGCGGTCGAGGCCGCCGCCCGCGCCGCCCGCGCGGCGGCCGGCTCGCTCGCCGCCGCGCCCGCCAAGACGATCGACGAGGCGCTGCGCGGGATGGCCCGCCGGCTGCTGGTCGCGCAGGACGCCGTGCTGGCGGCCAACCGCGCCGACCAGGCGGCCGCGGTGGAGATCGGGATGAGCGGCGGCCTGCTGGACCGGCTGCGCCTCGACGGCGCCCGCCTGGCCGCGATGGCCGACCAGCTCAACATCCTCGCCGACGTCGAGCCCGAGCCGGCCCGCCGCACGATCCGCGACCTCGGCGACGGCCTGGTCCTGCAGGAGTGGCGCCGCCCGGTCGGCGTGATCGGCGCCAACTACGAGGCCCGCCCCAACGTCACCGTCGACGTGGCCTCCCAGCTCGTGAAGTCGCAGAACGGCGGCGTGCTGCGCACCGGCTCGGCCGCCCTCGCGTCGGCGACCGCGCTCATGGACGAGGTCGTCTCCCCGGCGCTGGCCGAGGCCGGCCTGGACCCGGCGGCGGTCCAGCTGGTCCGCGTGCGCGACCGCGAGTCGGCCGCGGCCCTGGTCGCCCAGCCGGGCCTGATCCCGCTGGTCATCCTGCGCGGCAGCGGCGACAGCACCCGCGCCCTGGCCGAGCGGGCCGCCCTGAACGGCGTGCGCACCCTGGCCCACGCCGACGGCGGCGGGGTCCTCTACGTGGACGCGGCCGCCGACCGGGACCGCGCGTTCGCCCTGATCTCCGCGGGCCTGGACCGCCTCGGTGTGTGCAACCGCCTCAACCTGCTCCTGGTGCACCGGTCGCAGTGGGATTCCGTCGTACCGGACGTGGTCGCCGCACTGTCCGCCCGCACACCCGCGATCGCAACGTCGCTCCCGCCGCACGACCACCCGCTGGGCTACGAGTGGGCCCTCGACTCGGCCCGCGAGGCCACGGTGACGATCGCGCCGGTGGACGGCCCCCTGTCGGCCGCGCGCCTGGCGAACGACGAGACGTCGGGCCTGGCCGCCGGCATCGTCACGGAGGACGGGGCGGCGGCGGCCGAGTTCCTGGGGGCGTACGCGGGCACCGGCGCCTTCTGGAACGCCACGACCCGCCTGCTCGACGGCTTCAAGCTGCTGTCGGTCCCGGAGACGGGCATCAACATCGACCGCGTCCCGGGCCCGCGCGGCCCGGTGACGTTCCGCGACCTGTCGCTGCGCCAGTACGCGGTCCTCCCGGCCGACCGGTTGGCCGACCTCGCCTGAGCCCCGCGCAGATCTCCCGGCGCGCTCACGCAGGTCTCTCGCCGCGCTCGGGCCGGACGCCGCGCTCGGGCCGGACGCCGCGCTCGGGCCGGACGCCGCGCTCGGGCCGGACGCCGCGCTCGGGCAGCTCTCTCGGCGGGCTCGGGCAGCTCTCTCGGCGGGCTCGGGCAGCTCTCTCGGCGGGCTCGGGCAGGGCGGCGCGCTCAGCGGCACCCTGAGCGGTGTTGTGGCGAGCCTCCACGACGGCCGGCGGGCGATGCGAACCGTCCAACAAAATGATCGCGAAGAGCTCTGGCCACCGTCGACCCCGAACGCGAAGACTTGTGGCACCCCTGGCGACAACATGTCTTCAGGATCATGGTCCACCACCGTGCGGCGCAGCCACCGATCCGGCTCCGGCGACAACAGCTCTACCTGATCATGCCCGGCGACCGGCGGGGTTGGCCTGATCATGCCCGGCGACCGGCGGGGTTGGGGTGCACACCGCCCTGACCTGCGTCCGCTGCGGGCGGCCCCGTGCCGGCAACCGGGAACGGAACGGGAGTCGTCGGGGGCCGGGTGGCGGTCAGTGGTGGGCCGGGACCGGGAGGTCCGAGACCACCGGGTGCAGCAGCGTGCCCGCCGCGGTCACGCGGAACGGAGTCGGCTGGGTCTGGGGGTCGCCGCGGTCCCAGATGCGCTGGCCGCGGATCGTCGCCGCCTCCACCCGGGCGTTCACCGTGATGCCGGCGCCGTCGTGGGAGCGGCGGCCGTTGCCGCGGATGCGGTTGTCCAGCAGGAACGCGTCCACCAGGTCGCCGTCGATGCAGATGCCGTCCGCGCCGTTGTCCCAGATGTCGTTGCCCTCGATGACGATGTCCGCGGCCGGCAGCGTCCGGGCGCCGGGGAGGTTGTGCTGGCGGTAGCCGTGGCCGCCGTTGCGGCTCAGGCGGCTCGCCGCCACCGTGTAGCCGCCCGGGGTGTTGCCGATCGAGACGCCGTCGCCCACGTTCTCGTCGATCACGCAGCCCGTCACCACGCCGTAGCGGCCCGCGACGTGGGTCGTGCCCTGGCCCGAGACGTCGAAGCCGGCCACCCGGTTGCCGGTCATCGTGCAGCCCATCACCACCAGGCCGTCGGCGCCCCAGTCCGAGATGCCGTAGAAGTTGCCCTGGGCGTGGCAGCCCAGCACGCGGATGCCGCGCGGGCGGGTCCACGAGGCGTCCTGGAGCTCGACGAAGATGCCGTTCGTACCGTTGTGCAGCGTCACGCAGTCGGTGATCGTCAGGCGTTCCACGTCGCCCCAGCCGCCGACGCCGATGCCGATGCCGGCGCCGCCCTTCTCCCAGCCGCTGTCCAGGCGCCCGCAATGCACGGCCAGAATCCGCTCGACCGTGGTGTCCTGGAGGAAGTCGCAGCCGAACCCGGTCGCCGGCGTGTCGTGGATCCACAGGTCGTGGAACTGCCCGCGCACCACGTACTGCAGGCCCAGGCCCTTGGCGAGCACGTCGTAGGCCGGCAGGCTCATCCGCGAACCGTCGATCTCGAACCGCGCGAACTCGACGTCGGCGATCGGCCGGGCCGCCGAGGCGCCGTGCTCGAGGGCGGTCCAGAAGGCCAGCGGTACCGGGCTGTTCGGCGCGCCCGGGTTCGACAGCACGAAGCGGGTGGCATTCTGGCCGTCGCCGACCAGCGACACCCCGCTGCGCCACACCGTGCCGGCGTCCTGGATCGCGTAGACGCCGGGCGGGCAGTAGATCGTGCGCGGGATCCCGTCCCGGTCGACCTCGGCGCCCAGTTCGTCAACGAGCTTCTGCAGCGCCGGTTGGTCGTTGGTCACCCCGTCACCGGCCAGGCCGTGCTCGCGTGCGTTGACCATGCCCGGTCGCTGCCCGCTGACCGGCGGATTAATCCAGCAGGGTGGCGAGGATCCGGCGCAGCTCGCCCCGGTCCGCCTCGGACAGCCCGGCGAAGAAGCGCGACGCCTCCGCCACCCGGGCCTGCCGGATCGACTCGGCCACAGTACCGCCGGAATCCGTCAGGGCGACCAGCGTGGCCCGCCGGTCGGCGGGATCCGGCCGCCGCTCCACCAGGCCGCGCTCCTGAAGGCCGTCGACCACCTCGGTGGTCGACCGGGGCGCGATCCGCAGGTGTTCGGACAGTTCGCTGAGCCGCATCGAACCGTGCTTGACCAGCACGTTGACCGCCCGGGACTGGCCGGGCGTGATCCCCCACGGCTCCAGGCTCTTGTGCGTCTGGTGCCGCAGCCGGCGGGCCACGCTCCAGAACGCCTCGGCGAGCCCCTCGTCCTCCACGGTCACGGAAATACGGTAACAGCAGTTGGTGTTACTCCCTCATAGTGAGGTAACCTCAGTAACAACCGACAGAAAGGCCACCACCTTGGAGCCCACTCCCCCGACGCGGCCGAGCCGCCACCGACAACTCTCCGCCGCCGAGAAGTCCCAGGCCAAAGACGTGAGCCTGGCCCGCATCGGCCGGCTCTTCGGCGCCCACCGCGGCCGGCTCGCCGTGGTCGTCCTCATCATCGTCGCCTCGTCCGTGCTCGCCATGGCCTCGCCGTTCCTCCTCCGCGAGGTCATCGACAAGGCCCTGCCGGAGCGCGACACCACGCTGCTCGGCTGGCTGGTCGCCGGCATGGTCGCCGTGGCGGCCGTCACCGCCGCGCTCGGCGTCGTGCAGACCTGGATCTCGACCAGGGTCGGCCAGCAGGTCATGCACCGGCTGCGCACCGACGTCTTCGCCCACCTCCAGCGGCAGTCGGTCGGGTTCTTCACCCGCACCCGCACCGGCGAGGTCCAGTCCCGCATCACCAACGACATCGGCGGGATGGAGGCGGTGGTCACCAACACGGCGACGTCCATCGCGTCCAACCTGACCACCGCGATCGCCACCGCCGTCGCCATGGCGGCGCTGTCCTGGCGGCTGTCGCTCGTCTCGCTCGTCGTGCTGCCGCCCGCGATCTGGCTGACCCGCAAGGTCGCGAGCATGCGCCGCGAGATCACCGCCCAGCGCCAGCGCGAGCTGGCCGACCTCAACGTCACCATCGAGGAGGGCCTGTCGGTCAGCGGCGTGCGGCTGTCCAAGACGATGGGCGCCGGCGCGGCCCTGGTCGAGCGGTTCACCGCCTCCTCCAACCGGCTCATCGACCTGGAGATGCGCTCCGAGCTGGCCGGCCGCTGGCGGATGGCCTCGATGAGCGTCATCTTCGCCGCGATCCCCGCGGTCATCTATCTCAGCGCCGGGCTGCCGATGACGGCCGGCACGCTGAGCATCGGCACGCTGGTCGCGTTCACCGCGCTGCAGGCCGGGCTGTTCCGCCCGCTCATGGGGCTGCTCGGCGTGGGCGTGTCGCTGACCGCGTCGCTCGCCCTGTTCGCCCGCATCTTCGAGTACCTCGACCTGCCCGTCGAGGTCGCCGACCCGGCGAGGCCGAAGCCGTTCCGGAACGTGCGCGGCCACCTGCGCTTCGACGGTGTCTCGTTCACCTACCCGGGCAGCCGCGTCCCCGCCGTCGACGGCGTCTCGCTCGACGTGCCCGCCGGCACCTCGCTCGCCCTGGTCGGCGAGACCGGCTCGGGCAAGAGCACGATCGCCGCACTCATCGCCCGGCTGCACGACCCGGTCGCCGGCCGGATCACGATCGACGGCGTCGACCTGCGCGACGTGCGGCTGACCGACCTGGCAAGCGTCGTCGGCGTGGTGAGCCAGGAGACGTACCTGCTGCACACGACCGTGCGGGAGAACCTGCGGTACGCGAAACCGGACGCGACCGACGCCGAGCTGGAGGCCGCCGCGCGGGCGGCGCGGATCCACGACGTGATCAGCGCGCTCCCGGACGGGTACGAGACCGTGGTCGGCTCCCGCGGGTACCGCTTCTCCGGCGGCGAGCAGCAGCGCATCGCCATCGCCCGCACGCTCCTGCGCGACCCGCGCATCCTGGTGCTCGACGAGGCGACCAGCGCGCTGGACACCGAGACCGAGCGCGCGGTCCAGCGGGCGTTCGACACCCTGGCCGAGGGCCGCACGACGATCACGATCGCGCACCGGCTCTCGACGGTCCGCCACGCCGACCAGATCCTGGTCGTCGACCACGGCCGGGTGGTCGAGCGCGGCACCCACGAGACGCTGGTCGACGCCGACGGCACCTATGCGGCCCTGGCCGCGTGACATCGGGGAAGTCACCGATGCGGAGGCTGGACACGCGGGCGCATGCTAGGAACATGGGTCGTTTCATCGCGGGCACGATCGCGGTCATCGTCGGGCTCTTCGTGGCCGGCGTGATCGCGGTCTGGCTGTTCAAGGCGCTCCTCGGCGCCGCGTTCTACCTCATCGTCGGTGCCGTCGTGGTCGGCGGCGCGATCTACCTCTACGGCAAGGCCAAGAAGGGCCTCGGCTCCGGGCGCAACCAGCGGCGCATCGAGGCCGCGATGAGCACCTGGAAGCAGCGCAACCGCTGAGCGTCACGCACCGGGCGTGACGAAGCCGGACTCGTAGGCGGCGATCACCGCCGCCGTCCGGTCGCGGGCGCCGAGCTTGGCCAGCACGTTGGCGACGTGGGTCTTCACCGTCTCCAGGCCCAGGTGCAGCGCCTGCGCGATCTCGGCGTTGGACGCTCCCGTGGTCATCCGGCGCAGCACCTCGGCCTCGCGGTCGGTCAGGTGGGCCGACGCGAGGCGGTCGCCGCGCGGCCGCCCGTCGGCCCGGGCACCGGCCAGGCGGCGGATCGCCGCCGGGAACAGCAGCGACTCGCCGGTCGCCACCACCCGCACCGCCTCGACGAGCTCGGCCGGGCGGGCCCGCTTCAGCACGAAGCCGCTCGCGCCGGCGCGCAGCGCCTCGTAGACGTAGTCGTCGTGCTCGAACGTCGTCACCACGAGCACCCGCGGCGGGTCGGCGGAGGTGGCCAGCAGGTGCCGGGTCGCCTGGATGCCGTCGATGCCCGGCATGCGCACGTCCATGAGCAGCACGTCGGGGCGGGTCCGGGCGACCAGCGGCGGCACCTCGGCCCCGTCCGCCGCCTCGCCGACCACGGTGAGGTCGCCGGCGCCCTCCAGGATCACCCGCAGGCCGACCCGGATCAGCTCGTCGTCGTCGACGACGGCCACCCTGATCAAGGACCCGCTCATGCGACCTCCCCGTAGGGCAGCCGGGCCGCCACCAACCACGCGCCGTCGAGCGGGCCCGCGTCGAACCGGCCGCCGAGCAGGGTGACCCGCTCGGCCATCCCGCGCAGGCCCCGCCCCGGCGATCCGGGCCTCCCGTCGAGCACATTCCGCACGTGTACCGTCAGCGCCTCGTCCGTCGCGGAGAGCCGGACGGTCGCGGTGGCGCCGCCGGCGTGGCGCATCGCGTTGGTGAGCGACTCCTGCACGATGCGGTACCCCTCCCGGGAGACGTGCGGCGGGATGTCGTCGAGCGCGCCCTCGGTCTCCAGGTCGACGGGCACCCCGGCCTCCTCGACCAGGCGCGCCAGGTCGCGCAGCGACCGCGACGGTGTGAGGGGCGCCGGGCTGTCGTCGCGCAGCACCCCCAGGACGGCATCCAGGTCCGCCAGCGCGGAGCGCCCCGCGTCCTCGATGGCCACGAGCGCCCGCTCGGCGAACGCCGGGTCCTCCCGCAGCCGCCCGCGCGCCGCCGCGGCCTGCAGCGTGGTGACCGTCAGCGCGTGGCCGACGGAGTCGTGCAGCTCGCGGGCCAGGCGGTTGCGCTCGGCGAGGCGCACGGCCTGGGCCTCCAGCGCGGCGATGCGGGCCGTCGGCGACGGGCCGAGCAGCACCGGCGCCATGGTCGTGGCCAACGAGCCGAGGCCGGCCACGGCGAACACCAGCCCGACGAGGGCCGCCAGGCCGGCCGCGGTCAGCCCGAGCCCGCCGCGTCCCGGCTGCAGCAGCGCGGCGACCGCCAGCGGCACGGCGACCAGCACGCCCAGCCCGACCGCGCCCCCGATCGCCAGGTGCAGCACGAACCACAGGGCGGAGCGCATCCGGGTCTCGCCGCCCTCCGCGGCCGGGACCGGGTCGGGCAGGTCGGCGCCGAGCAGCCAGCGGGCCGCGGTGATCTCCAGGGCCCGGGTGCCGCGGAGGAACGGCGGCACCAGCCCGATCGCGGCGGTGACCGCGGCCAGTGCGGCGATCACCGGGCGCGGCGCGCCCGGCTCGGCGAACGCCCGGGCGAGGGCGGCGGCCAGCAGCGCGTACGGCAGCAGCAGCACCCCGCCGAGGAGCAGGAACACGCCGCGGCGGTAGGTGGAGCCGCGCACCAGGACGCTCACCCGCCCAGGATCGCATCTCCCCCGTGCTGGACCCCGACGGCCAGGGTCGCCGCGCACAGCGCGAGGAAGGCGCAGGCGAGGAAGAACTGCAGCGAGTAGTCACCGGCCCGCAGGTGCGTGTAGACGGCGCAGGTGAAGTACAGGACCAGGCCGAACGCGGCGGCCGTGCCGACGCCGGGCAGCCAGAGGCCGGCGAGCAGCCCGGCCCCGCCGGCCAGCTTGAGCACGCCGATCGGGAAGACCAGCCAGGACTCGGGGACGCCGGCGCGGGCCATGCCGGGCAGGATCGGGCGGAGGCGCAGCAGCGCGCCGGCGCCGGAGAACAGGGCGGAGACGGCGGTGACGAGGAACAGCAGCACGGCAGGGCCTCTTTCGGTATCATAACTTCGACAACCGATATCTTACGAGTTCCATATTATATGAGATAGGGAGCGGCGCAAGATGACGACGGCTCGGGACCGGCGGCGCGCGACGAACGACGTCAAGGAGGCGCTGCGTGCGCTGAGCATCCAGTTGTCCCGGCTCAACCACCAGGTGGGAGCGCAGCTGGAGCTCAAGGACGCCGACTTCGACTGTCTGGACCTGGTCAACCGGCACGGGCCGCTCAGCCCGAGCGCGCTCGCCCGGCAGGCGGGGCTGCACCCGGCGACGATGACCGGGATCCTCGACCGGCTGGAGCGCGGCGGGTGGATCGCCCGCGACCGTGACCCGGGTGACCGGCGCGCGGTGGTGATCCGCGCGCTGCGCGACCGCAACCAGGAGGTGTTCGCCCTGTTCGCGGGCATGAACACCGCGATGGACGCCCTCTGCGCCGGCTACGACGAGGCGCAGCTGACGCTGATCGGCGAGTTTCTGGAGCGCTGCACCGAGGCCGGCCGAGCCGCGACGGACGACCTGGCCTCGGCGTGACGCACTGCGACGTCAGCCCTTCTTGACGCCCTTGCCGCTGCGGAACAGCTTCACCATGCCGGCGAAGAACCGCTCCATCTCCGAGCCGAACGGGTTGTCGCTCACGACGTAGGTCCAGGTGGCGCTCGGGCGCACCAGGCCGGCGTCCTCGAGGCTCCACTCGGGCGAGAACTCCTCGATCCCGTCGAACTCGGCGACCGTGCGGTCGTCGATCTCGGCCAGCAGGCCGCGGAACGCGGGGATCGCCTCGCGGTGGAACTCGTCGAGCGGGTCCTGCGAGCCGAGCACCCGCAGGTGGATGCCCTCGCGCAGCTCGCTCATGTCGGCCAGGTGCTCCGACCACGCGTTGTCCGCGTGGAACAGCGCGATCGTCCGGGCCACCTTGAGGACCTCGTCCTCGCCGAACTCCTCGGCCAGCTCGTTGTACTTCTCCGGGCTGCGCTCGGCGAGCAGCTCGCCGGCCGCGTCGGTGGTGAGCAGCTCCTCGCGGCGCTTGCCGTGCAGCTGGCGGTGCTGGTCGAGCAGGTAGTTGTACCGCCAGGTGTTGCGGTGGATCTCCAGGTTGACGGTCTCGGCGACCCGCTGCGCGGAGCCGATCGCCCAGCGCACGTCCTCGTCCTCGATCGCCCCGTCGGCGTCGGCGCGGCCCATCGGCAGGGGCTCCGGCCCGTACCGCTGGATCAGCTCGTCCTCGAGGCTCACGAAGAACATCGACTCGCCCGGGTCGCCCTGCCGGCCGGCGCGGCCGCGCAGCTGGTCGTCGATGCGGCGGGAGTCGTTGCGGGCGGTGCCGATGACGAACAGGCCGCCCAGCCCGGCGACCCGCTCGCGGTCCTTCTCGTCGCTGCCGCCGAGGCGGATGTCGACACCGCGGCCGGTCATCTGGGTCGACACGGTGACCGCGCCGAAGGCGCCGGCCTCAGCGACGATGCCGGCCTCCTTCTCGTCGTTCTTCGCGTTGAGCACGACGCACTCCACGCCCTCCTCGGCGAGGGTGGCGGCGAGCTGCTCCGACTCGGCGACGCTCAGGGTGCCGACGAGCACCGGGCGGCCGGTGGCGTGCATGCTCACGATCTCGGCGACGCAGGCGATGTCGCGCTCCTCGGCCGAGGCGTAGACCCGGTCCGGCCAGTCCTTGCGGATGTTCGGCAGGTGCGGCGGGATGACCGCCACCTCCAGCTTGTAGAACTCCCGCAGCTGGTCACCGACCGGGAGGGCGGTGCCGGTCATGCCGCAGATCTTCTTGTACTGCGTGAGGAAGGCCTGCACGGTGATGGTCTGCAGGACCGTGCCGCCGCCGCTGCTGCGGATCTTCTCCTTCGCCTCGACCGCGGCCTGGAGCCCGTCGGGCCAGCGGCGCCGCTGGGCGACCCGGCCGCGGAACTCGTCGATGAGCTCGACCTTCTCCTCGCGCACGATGTAGTCGACGTCGCGGGCCAGCAGCGCCTCGGCGTGCAGCGCCAGGTTGACGGCGGTCAGCGTGTCGACGTGGTCCGTCGCGTAGAGGTCGACGTCGAGCGCGGCCTCGACCTTGGCCAGGCCGCCCGTGGTCAGGTGCGCGGTGCGGCCCTCGTCGACGACCTCGTAGTCGTGGTCGCGGTGCAGGCCGCCGATGATCTCGGCGATCGCGATCGGCTGGTCCTTGTCGTCGATCGTCGAGCCGGCGAGCACCAGCGGCACCCGGGCCTCGTCGATGAGGATCGAGTCGGCCTCGTCGATGATGACCGTGCCCAGCTCGCGGTGCACGCGGTCGGCGACGTCGGTGACGATCGAGTCGCGCAGCAGGTCGAAGCCCGCCTCGGACACCGACACGTAGGTGATGTCCTTCGCGTAGGCCTCGCGGCGCTCCTCCGGCGTCGAGGACTCGTTGACCCAGCCGACGGTCAGGTCGAGCAGCTCGTAGACGGGCCGCATCCACTCGGCGTCGCGGCGCGCCAGGTAGTCGTTGACGGTGATGACGTGGACCGGGCCCTGCGCGGCATACCCGGCGGCCGCGATCGCCGCGGTCAGCGTCTTGCCCTCACCGGTGGCCATCTCGACGACGTGCCCGGCCAGCAGCACCTGGGCACCGAGCAGCTGCACGTCGTAGGGCCGCTCGTCGAGGGCGCGCTTGGCGGCCTCCCGGCCGAGCGCGCAGGCCTCGACGAAGTCCTGCGGGTCGTCGCGCTGGTGCAGCGCCGTGGCGGCCGCGCGCAGCTCGTCGTCGGTGAGCTCCGACAACTCCGTTTCGCGCAGCTCGATCTCGGGCAGCAGCGCGCGCATCGGCTCGAGGTCGATGGTGGTGCCCGGCTGCTCCTGCAGCTTCCGGCGCCAAGCGTTGAATTTGCTCACCAAACCCATGGCGAACACGATACGTCGCCCGGACGGACCCGTGTGCGCCCCGTCACGCGCCGCCCCGCCGGTCGGACATTTCGGGTGGTCAGCGCGGTGGGGCACCATTGAGCGCGTGGAAGGTGGGGTGCGGGCGCTCAGTGAGCTGTTCGCGAGAGGCGACGTCGTGGTGCTCAGCGGGGCCGGGCTGTCCACCGAGTCGGGCATTCCGGACTACCGGGGGCCGACCGGCATGCGGCGGCCGGCGACGCCCATGACGTACCAGACGTTCACGCGGGACCCGGGCGCCCGGCGGCGGTACTGGGCGCGCAGCCATCTCGGCTGGCGGACCATCGCGCGGGCCGCGCCCAACGCCGGGCACCACGCGGTCGGGCGGCTCCAGCGGCAGGGGTACGTCAACGGGATCATCACCCAGAACGTCGACGGGCTGCACCAGGCCGGCGGGGCCGACCCCGTCGTCGAGCTGCACGGCGGGCTGGACCGGGTCGTGTGCCTCGACTGCGGGGACCTCACCGGGCGGGCCGACCTGCACGCGCGGCTCACCGCGGCCAACCCCGGCTTCGACCACACCAGCGACGCCATCAAGCCGGACGGCGACGCCGACCTCACCGACGAGCAGGCGGCCGGGTTCGCGACCGTCGACTGCGGCGGGTGCGGCGGGATGCTGAAGCCCGACGTGGTCTT
>NZ_JBEXCY010000121.1:0-33392 GCF_040605515.1 Dactylosporangium sp. NPDC005572
CGCCACCGTCATTGCCGGCTACCCCTGCCTCGGCTGGCGAGCCTGGCGCACCGACGACGGCACCAGCCTCGAGCGCCTTCGTGCCCACCTGGCCACACCTCCACACGCCACCGGCGACGGCGTCGACCAGGGAAGGTAACCCTCAGCCCATGCGACGCAGTACCAACAGTCGCCGCCAGCGACAAGATCCGCAGCCGCCCACCTGCGCCATGCCGGTCGCAGCCATACACCTCCGGCAGTCAGGAGGTATCGGATGAGCACCACGCGACTGACGCCCGAGCCGGAGGACCAGTCGGCCGGGTCGCTGAGTGTCGGCGACCCGGCCACCGGCAAGACCCGGCTGTTGGCCCGCCAATGCGGCACCTGTATCTTCCGCCCTGGCAACCGCATGCACCTCGCGCCCGGCCGGCTCAAGCAGATGGTCGACGAAGCCCTCATCGAGGGCAGTTTCGTGATCTGCCACGCAACGCTCCCGTACGGCAAGCACCCCGATGCGCAGCCCGCGATCTGCCGAGGCTTCGCCGACCGCTACCGCACCTGGCGCATGCAGGCCATCGAGCGCCTGTTCGGCTTCATCGAAGTGCCACCGCCCGGTGACGGCTTCGGCGGCATGGCTGCTCAGTGCGGCGACTGAGCGGCACCGGTCGGCAACGACTTGACCTGAGGGGAAAGTCGAGCGTCGATCGGTGGTGCCCGCCGTACCGGCAGCGGTCAGATGCGCCGCTCGCCGGTCATGGCGGCTACACAGAAGCCATCGACCCGGGAGTCGACGCCATGCCGACCATGCTCGCCACCGTCACCGCAGTCACCAGCGAGGCACGAAGCCGCCCGTCCACCGACGTGCCCGTTCCACACGACGTCACCGACGTGCTGCTGTGGCGGCTCGCGTTCGACGTCGCTGTCGAGCACCAGCGCAACCCGGTCGGCGACTGCACCAATCTGCGCTGCGCCGGCCAGCGTGGGGCGTGCGGTCCAGCCCTCCAGGCGCAGTGGGCGCTGCAGATGGCGCGGCGCCCTGCGACACCGGCGCCGCCGCGCATGGTCGCCGCCCCGCCCGGTGCAGCGCCTGTGACGGTGACACCGACCCGCGGCCACGCGCACCCCACCGTGGGCCGTGCGGCCGTCAGCCGGCCCAGCAACGGTCGGTTTACCGGCTGGTTCACCAGCACCACCGCCGTCGTCAACCAGTGGCGGCCCCACCACCAACTCCCGAACCGGACATCCGGCGCGGCCCTCGCCGCCGCCTGACCCGGCTCATGGCCGATGTCCGGTTCTCCCGGTGGACCTCACTCGACCACCGAGGTGTCGAAGGACTTGCCACGGTAAGGTCGCCGCGTCGAGCTTCCAGCTCTCGCCTCGCGATGCCACCCGGGCGTGGGCCAGGAACAGCGGGAGGGTCAGGCAGCGCAGCACTGCCGGTCCAGCGCTTACCGGCAGGTGCGGCCAGCCCGTCCGATGGCGTGGTCGGGGCCGCGCTGACCGATGTCGGCGCGGCTCAGGTGCCGCCAGGTCGCGCTGGACCGCGGGCGACCGGCTGGGGCAGGTACCGTCGGACGGTGCGCTCGGACCGGCCGATCCGGGCAGCGATGTCCCGTGGATGCAGGCCGGGGTTCTGCTCGCACCAGTAGGCCACCGCAGCTGCGGTCTCGTGCGGCACCGAGGCGTCGTTGTCTCGCCGCTCATCGGGGTCGTGTTGGCTGTACGGCGCGGCACCGGCGTGCTCATCGCCGTCACCGCTGTTGTCAGTGTCGTTGGCTTCCTCGGGCTGGTCGAGCGAGGCGTTGTGGTGCGGTGCGCCCAGCGCAGCGCCGACCGCCGGCGACCACGTGGGCGGGTCCGCAGCTTGGATAGGGGCGAACCCGCCCACGTCGGTCCCCGTACTGGCGGGACGGAGTGGACCGCCGAAGCCCCCCGAGGCAGGCGGTGTGTCTGCCGGGACGCGTGGGAGCGTCCGATCTGCGGCGGCACCGGCGGGATCTGACTTCTCGGCAACCGCTCGGTTTACGGGTGCAGCCGCCGCGCCCGGCAGGGGACTGCCAGGCAGTGGGGCCGCCGCTACGCAACGATGACCCGCGGCCTCCGCGTCGACCACCGGTTCGACGGACGCAAAACGCGCTGCGCCGTCGAGGGTGGCTGTGGGCCGCGGCGCCGCAACGTTCAGAGCATGCAGGCAAGAATCTGCGGCTGCCTGCGGTGCCGGTGGTGCCGGTGGTGCGGCCAGCTGGGCCGGTGCGAGGTCTTGGGCGATGAGCGCGGTCAGCCCGTCGTAGTCGGCGCCGTCGGCCAGGCGGTGGGCGATCTCGTCGAGGTCGTAGACGGCGATGGCGATGTCGGCCGTGGTCGGGTCGACCGCGGCGCGGATCTTGCGGTGCAGGACCTTGGAGATGGCGGCGGTGCGCAGTTCCTTGCGCTGTTCGGCGCGGGCGGCGGCAAGGGAGCCGTAGAGACCCAGGGTCGGGTCGGCCTTGGCGAGGTTCTTCGCCCGCAGCGTCATCCGCGGGTGACACACCCAGTGCCCGACGACCTCGTAGGCCGGGGTGGTGGGCGGCAGGTCGCCCTTGGCCCGCAGCCGGTCACGGCGCTGGTTCTCGGTGTGCATCAGCCAGACGAGGTAGCCGAGCGCGGACATTCCGGCGAAGAAGCCGGCGAGGAGCTTGGTGTCGTGGGCCATCCAGTTGAACGCCACCGCGAACGCGGCGATGAGCGCGGACATGAACCGTGAGGCGACCGCGCGTTCACCCAGCCGGCGCCGCACGTCGGCGTTGGCGAGCACCACGATGCCGCCCAGCTCGAGCGCGCCGACCGCGGGGATCGCCCAGATCAGCGGGATACCGAGGGCCTTGACGGCGCCGGAGACCTGCCCCGCGAGGGCGACCAGCAGGACCACCACGTAGAACAGTTGGCGCATGTAGGAAGTGCGAAGGACCGTGCGTTGCAGGTCGGCATCCAGTTCCGCGGCCCTGACCAGGCCTGTCGACGGCGGGGTGTGCCGGTCCCACAGCTCACCGAGCGGCCGCTCGCGGTCGCCGACGACGACCCGACGGCTGGCATCCAGGAACCGGCGGGCAGCTCGGGCCATCGGATCCGCTGTGGAGTGTCCTGTGGACAACCCTGTGGACAAGGAAGCTCCGATTGTGGATGACGGCAGCGCCACAGACGCTTCCACCTCTTCCGGGGTCCGGCCGTCACAGGACAAGACGGCGGGGGCGGCGAGCTTCTGTGCGGGCTTCTGGGCGGGACCGGAGTACCGGTCGGCGCCGGTGCGATCGTCGCGGGTACCGGATGCGGGGGCCGACGTGTGCAGCGGCATCAGGCAGCCTCGGCAGCATCGGCGCCGACGCGGCCACCCCGGCGGCGGCCGGGAGTGCGGAGGCGGGTGACGAGGTGGTCGGCAAGGGTGAGCGTTGCTTCGCTGGGCTCCGTGTCGATCTCGGCAAGACGGCGGGTCAGTTCGCCGCGCAGTGTGCGGATGGCATCGGGGCGGCCGAGGGCGGCGTTGGCGCGCATCGCCGCCTGGTACAACGCCTCGGTGTACGGGCTGTGGCCGAGCGCGGCTTCGATGATCGGCAGGGCCTCGACCGGCTCGTCGGCCAGGGCCTCGGCGAGAGCGAGGGTGGCATCGAGTGCCTGCTGGCGGGCGGACTCCCGGTACGGTTCGATCCATTCGTAGTCGGCGCCGGCGGCCAGGTCACCGCGGTAACAGGCGACCGCGGCGCGCCACGCGGCGATCCTCGCGGCCGGCTCGGTGGCCTGTTCCGCCTCGCGCAGCGCCTGCTGCATC
This sequence comes from Dactylosporangium sp. NPDC005572, assembly GCF_040605515.1. Lineage (NCBI taxonomy): Bacteria > Bacillati > Actinomycetota > Actinomycetes > Micromonosporales > Micromonosporaceae > Dactylosporangium > Dactylosporangium sp. NPDC005572. The sequence continues at coordinate 3,782 of NZ_JBEXCY010000121.1, forward strand.
CGCCACAGGTCGACGTCGAGGGCGTCGCGGTTGAGGGTGTACCGCTGCCCGGACCGGGGCACGTACTCGGCGGAGCCGCCGGTACGGCGCAGCAGGTCCCGCAGGGCAGACACATACGTGTGCAGCCGGTGCGGCGCCCGACTGACCGGCGCGTCGGGCAGAACGTCCTCGATGATCGACTCGTAGTGCACCTGCCCGTCGTGGACGGCGAGGTACACCAGCACCTCCACAGACTTGCCGCGCGGCGTACCCTTGCTGGTGTCCATCTCGACGACCTCGGGCAGGCCGAGCACCAGCACCCGCACCGGCGCACGTGTGCCCACAGCCGCAGCGAAGTCGTCACCCCCGCTGTCGTCCGACGCCAGACCCGTGTCCTCGCCCTCGTGCACGGGGTCCGGTCCAGGGTGCCCTTCGGCGGCCCGCCGCTCGAGGTCATCCGGCATGGCGGAAACGGCGGGCACAGCAGGCCGGACCGGCATCGTGTCGCCGTTGGCGGGAGTCGGCGGATCCTCGACGTGCATCGCGGCGAGTGCGGCCGCGTCGTCCCTGTGATCCGCCGCACCCGGGGTGTGGCTGGGCAGCACGCCGGTCGCGGACCCGGGCCGCTCGGTGGGCACGTGCGGCGCCGCTTGCCCGGTGTGGGACTCGGCCAGCACCGCGATAAGGTCGGCGGCCTCGGCGGGGGTGAGCACCGCGAGGCGGCCGATCCCAGCTGGGTGGTAGTCGCGGCGGCCGTGGTCGCTGTCGGCGGGGGTATCGGCCGGGGTGATGGACCCGTCGTCGGCGACGACGACGGTGTCGCCGGCGGGCCAGGCGCCGAGCAGCACGCCGTGGATGTCGAGACGCCGGCCCTGGGCGAGCAGCGCAGCGACCCGGGCACGTTCGTGCACGGCGGCGTCGGCGATCAGCAGCAGCGGTTCGAGGGGTTCTTCGAGCGGGTCGGCCTCGCGCAGCGCGGCGACGTTGTCCACCCCGTGCCGGTCGACCAGCCGGGTGCGGTGCAACGCCTGTGCCTCCAGCAGATGGAGGGCATCGTCGAGCCCGCCGGTGACGGTCAGCCGCGGTGTGCCGGGCAACCCGACGGTGGCGGCGCCGAGCAGGGTGGCGGCGGTCGCCGACGGCATGACGACGTGGGTGCGGGCGTCCGGTTGCTCAACACCACCGGCGGCGAGCGCCGCGGCGAGGAACCCGCGGGCGGCGTCCTCGGCCCGCGGCCCGGTCAGGCCCAGCCCTGCCGGCGGCCAGTGCGCGGACAGTGGATGCGCCAGCGACGGCACGACCGGCCGCGGCACTAGCGGCGGGTCGAACCTATCGGGGTTCTGGCCAGCGTGCGGGTCGATCGGTTCCCGCCCGCCGCGGTTGTCGTCCGCGTCGTCGATGTCGGTGTCGTCCGGGTCGGGTGACGGTTCGTGGTCCGGCTGGTCCACGGCGAGGTTGTCGTCGCGGCGGTCCGAAGAGGGCAGGTCGTTGTCGTCGGCAGAGACGTGTGGGTCGTCGAGCAGGTCGAGCAAGGTGCTGTCGCGGGGTTGCCCGGCGCTGGTTGTGGCCTGGCCGGCGCGGCGCAGGCTGCGGCGGATCTGGTTGACGACGGGCGGCATCGGCGCCAGGTCCGGGTCGCTCAGGCCAAGGTGGGGTGGGGGTGGGCGGCGGGTGTAGCGGCGGCGCCGATGCGCCCAGACCAACGCGACGGCGGCGGCGATCGCGGCGGCGAGTCCGAGGTCGAGCCAGCTGCCGCTGGGCAGCGTGATGCCGCGTGCTGGCCGTGACGTCGCGGCAGCCCCGCCCGGCGGTGCCGTATCCGCCGCTCGGGGTGGGCTGGCCAGCTGGGCGCAGCTGGACGGCACCGTGGGCGGCGCGACGACACCGTCCTCGCCGGTGTCCGCCTCGGTGGCTGCGTCCGTGGACGGATCGGGCTGCTGCGCTGAGGTTGCTGGCGGCGCCGGTGGTGGTGGGGGTTGTGTGAGGTGGCCGGTGGCGTGCCGGGTGACGCCGTGGTCGTGGGCGTCGGTGGGCAGCGTCAGCCGCCAGCCTGGTTCGATGTGGTCTGGAAAGCGGCGATCCGCACGCTCCAGGTCGGGGTTGACCTCGGCGATGTCCCAGTAGCGGTCCGGGTCGGCGAGGAACCGTTCGGCGATGTCGGCCAGCCGGTCTCCTCGAGCGACCACGTAGACCAGCGGCTGCCCAGCCGGGGTCTCGCTTGTCGCCAGTGCCGTGTTGACCGCTACCGGGCGCAGCGGTACCAGCTGGGCGGACGGCACTGCCAGTACCGCCGGCACGGCCGCGGCCGGGACGGCCGCCATCTGCGTTGGTGCAGCCAGCGTGGGGGCGTGGCTGCTGGTGTGCCAGGCGTTGGCCAGCATGGCGAGCCCGCCGGCGGCGCTGGTCACCGCCGCGTGCAGCGGCACCGGCAGCCGCGGCCAGCGTCGCCGGCGCAGCCCGTAGAGCCAGTCGGCCAGGCCCCGGGCGATGGCGTACAGCAGCCAGCCCCACAGCGCCCACCCGACCGCGGAGCCGGCGAGCGCCAAGGCGGGCGCGGAGAGCGGCTGGTTGACCAGCGTGGCCACGTCGACTTGGTCCAGGACGGCCCGGTCGAGCGCGACCAGCATGGGGGGCGTGCCGACGGCGGGCAGCAGCACCGCCGCGGCGGTGAGCAGGAACCGAGCCGCGTCGGCTGCCCGGGCTGCTACCCAGGCTGCCACCCGGATCACGACCCGGCGGGCCGGCCCGCGGGTGCGGAGGTGTCGTCGCCGCATGTCCCCTCCTGGTGATCGGCGGTGGCTGATGCGCCGTGTCCAAGAGGTGACGGTATGCCCGCGGCGGGCTGGTGGGACCGGTTCCGGCGGTCACACAGAATCACACGAATAACACGCGATAACACGGCAGCTCAACACAAATGAAGGCCATATGGCCGTTCTCGGGCGAACGTCGCTGTCGCTTCGCTGCACACCATCACAGGCGGGAGAAATCAGGCGCCGAGGTGAGTAGTCGAGCGGGCTCAGGGCATAGATTGTGAGTGATCTCTCGATGACAACCTGTTGATTCGATGAGTAAGAATTCATCTATGCCTTCGGGGGGAGCTGTGGTCCGGCTCGGCATCGACGTCGGCTCCGGCAGCATCACCGCGGTACTGCAGACTGGCCGGACGATGGCCCCGGTGCTGGTCGACGGCGCGGCGCACCTGGACACGGCAGTGTTCATCGAGACTGGCACGGCGGGCAGGGTCGGTCGGCGGCTGGCGTGTGGGGCCGGGGTGTGGCAGCGGGCGGTTGAGCGGCCGCAGCAGCTGGTCGAACGTCCGGCGGACCGGCTCACCAGTGGCGTCATCGAGGTTGCCGGTGTGCGACTTGACCCGGTCGACCTGGTGGCCGAGCCGCTGCGGCGCATCGCCGCGGAGGCGGCCCGTGCCGCGGGCCGGGCACCGGACGAGGTGGTGGTGGCAGTGCCGGCCCGGTGGGGACCGCGGCGACGGGCCAAGCTGCGTGTCGCCCTGCACCATGCTGGGCTCGGCCAGCCACGGCTGGTCGAGACTCCCGTCGCGGTCGGCGCCTACCTGCAGGCCGGGGGTGTCCGGCTGCCCGTCGACGCGTGCCTGGCGGTGTGTGACCTCGGCGTCGGGTTCGAAGCCAGCGTGCTGCGCCGCACCCGGGACGGGTTCGAGGTCCTCGCGTGCGTGGACGTCGACGCGGGCGGCGCCGCGATCGATACCGCCCTCGCCACCCACCTCACCAACCTCGCCGCACCACACATCACTGATCCGCCACAAGACCCGCCACCAGAGCTCCCGCCCGACAAGCCGGTCGCGGAGCCGCCGATCGGGCTGGTCCACCGCGCCCGGACCGCGAAAGAGGCCCTCGCGACCTCCCCGACGGTGCTCGTCCCCACCGGCGGGCTGGCCCCGGCGGTTCTGGTCGACCTGGACATGCTCCGCCGGGCCGCCGCACCGGTCCTCGACCGGGCGGTGACCGCGACCCGGCAGGCGATCGCCGCCGCCGACATCCCCGCCGAGCAACTACGGCCCGTGTGCATCACCGGCGGCGGCGCGTGGCTGCCGCTGCTCGGCGACCGGCTCCGCGACGAGTTCGGCATCACCCCGCAGCGGGTCGCCGACCCGCAGCTGGCCGCCGCCTGCGGCGCCCTGCACACCACCCCAGACATCCCGCCACCCACCAACCCCGCCGGGCCCGTTGGGAACGGTGACACCTCGGCTGCGGCCCGCCCGTCGACGCTCGACGCCGTCCAGGACGTGACCGGCATCCTCGCCTCGGCCGGCGTATCGGTCGGGCTGCTCGCCCAGTTCCTGACCAACGCCGACCGGTACGGCCAGCGGCAGTCCATCGACCCCGGCCGGCTCATGGCTCACTGGGGCGGCCTGGCCACCGCGGCCGTGCTCGGCGCGATCGCCGCCGTCACGTTCATTGTGCTGGCAACTGCCAGCCGCCACGCCGGCGGCGCCGGCAGCACCAACAGCGTCGCCGCTGCTGGCGATGATCAGCGGCTGCGGCACCGGCTCCTCGGCGCTGCGCTCGCCGCGGGCGGCGCCGCTGGTGTCGGCGTCGCCGCCGTCTACGCCACCATCGCCGCCGGGTTCTTCGAGCTGCCCGCTGGGCCCTTCCTTCGCTGGGCCGTGCTGCCCGTCCTGCCCATGGCCGCATCGCTCTTGCTGTTCGGCGCCGCGATCATCCGGCGACCCGAACCGCCACCCGGCTCCTGGCTGCCGGTGCTGCGGTTCCCCGTCTGGGCCGTGCTGCTCCTCGGCGCCGGCACCGCGCTCATCGGCAAAGACATCCAGGGCGGCCCGCCCCACAGCCTCGACCTCTTCGTCGGGCTCCTCAACACCTGGGCACCACCCAAGCCCAACGACATCATCGGCCCCACCGGCCGGCTCGGCGCCGCGCTGCTCGGCGCCGGCATGGGCCTGCTCGTGGTCCGCCGCTGGTGGACCCGGATCTTCGTCGTGCCGCTGCTGGCCGGGTTCGCCTTCGCCACCCTCGCCTGGCGCACCGCGGACCTCCTCGCCATCGGCGTCGCGATCGCCGTGGCCGGCTGGTGGCTGTGGCGGCCCCTCACCATCGTCCTGCGCCCCATGTTCCTCGGCCCACCACCCACCGACAGAAGTACCGACAGCCCGCCAGCGGCCGACGCCGGCGCCCAGGCGGGACAGCAGCCCGCTTCGGGACCACAGCCAGCAGCAGCATCCGCAACGGCGACCACCACCAAACACGTGATCATCACCGAAGACGGCGACCTCGTGGAGCCCCGGTGAGGACCCGACCGCGGCGCAACCGGGCGCTGCCAGCGGTCGCCGCCGCCGTTGCGCTGCTGCTGCTCCTCGCCGGCTTGCCGATCGTGCTGCTCGCCGCGTACCAGCAGACGGCCGTGCGCCTCGACCCACGGCAGTTACTCGGACAACCCGACACCACAGCGCTGCTGGTCCTGGCCGCCACCGCCCTCGGCTGGGCGCTGTGGGGATGGCTGCTCTACGCCACCATCCGCGACACCGCCGACCGGCTCCGCCACGCCCACAGCCGACTGCGATTGCCGGTGCCGCTGCACACCGCGGTCACCACCATCGGCGGCACCATCGCCGGCACCGTCACCCTGCTGCTGGACACCGCCGGCACCGCCCACGCACAACCCAGTGCCCCGCACGCCGCGACAGACACGACGACGGACATCGCGACCGCTCGCAGCGATCTCACCCCGACGACGGCCAGCGGCCAACACGCCAAGGCACGCGTATCGGCGGCACCGAAAGTGGGGGAGACGGCTACGGCCGAGGCTGCCGGTCTGCCGGCCGGTGCCGGCTGGCTTCCCCTACCCGCGGCTGCCGCGGTCGGCGCCGCAGTCGCACTGCTGTGGACCTACCGCCGCCGCACCTATACCCCGCGACCACCCACCGCCACTCGCGACGACACCGACCTGCGACCTGTGCCGCCGACCATCAGCCGCCTTCGCCGGGCACTCCGGAACCTCAGCTCCCACGACAACCTCGACGGCGGCCACGACGGCAGCATCGGCCAGACGCCGGTGAACCCGTCGCCGGCCGCCCCGGACACCGCCGTCCTCGGCGCCACCACCACCGGCTGGCTCACCCCCGCCGACCTGCCCCGCACCGGGCTGGCCCTCACCGGGCCCGGCGCTGCCCACGCGGCGCGTGGCATCCTCACCGCGATCGCCGCGCACCACACCGCCCAGCCCGCAACCCAGGCGCCGCACCTGATGATCACCGTGGACGGCGTGCACCAACTGCTTGGCACGCTCAACCCGGTCACCGCCTTACCCGGCATCCACCTCGCTGCGAACTTGTCGACAGCGACCGAGCACCTGCTCGCCACCACCGGCAGTCCCACCCGCGCGGAGTGTTCCTCATCGCGGCTGGAGTTGGTGTTTCTCCATGTCGGGCCGCTGGTACCGCATGACGCCGAAAGCCTGCACACCGCGCTCGCCACCGCCGGCGACCGGATGCGTGCCGTCGTGCTCACCACCTGGCCGCCGGCTGTGCGGTGGCACACCACCGACAACGGGACCGTCACCACGGACGATGCTGCGGCAGGACTGCGGCTGGCCACACTTGACCGGGACACCGCCATCGACGTCCTCACCACCCTGCACCGGGCACACCCATCCCCACCCGCCTCGACAGCCTCACCCGCCTCGACAGCTGGTGCCACGGGCGCCGGGGCGGCCAGCCCAACCGGCAGCCCGTATGGTGCACCTCCTGTTTCCGCCAGCGCATCCAGCACCGCGTCCGCTGCCGACCCTGAACCGGCCGCGCCGGCCCACGCCAGAGCACCTCAGGCGCGTCCGCGGCCTGTGCTCAGTCTGCAGGTCCTCGGCCGCCCCGCGGTCTGGACACCGCACCCGGACGGCAGCCGCAGCCAGCTGCGCATCCGCCGCAGCGCCGGCCTGCGGATCCTCATCTACCTCGCCGTGCACCGCGACGGCGCCACCACCGACACCCTCAAAGAAGCACTCTGGCCCGACGTAACACGCAGCGCCGCCGCCCGCAGCTTCAACACCACCATCTCCGAACTGCGCCAAACCCTGCACGCCGCCGCCGGCACCACCGTGCTGCACCAAGCCAGCAACCGTGTCGAACCTGGCCGCAGCCGGCACTGGCTCGACCCCCACACCGTCTATGTCGACCTCTGGCAACTGCTGGACCTGATCAACGGCGTCGACACCGGAACCACCGCGGCAACCACGGCGACTGTCGGCCGGCGGCAACAGCTCACCCGCGCCGCCGAGCTCGGCGACCAACCCGGCGGCGAACTCGCCACAGGCCACGACGACGAATGGCTCGACCCGCACCGCGAAACCATTGCCCGCCACCTCATCGACCTGCACGCCCACCTCGCCGCCACCGAACCCGACCACCACACCGCCATCGCCATCCTGCACCGCGCCATCCGGCTCGCCCCGCACAACGAAGCACTCCAACAACAGCTCACCCACCGGCTCGCCGCCACCGACCGCCACCGCAGCACCCCCGCCGAGGCCCACCGCACTGAACAGCTCCCCGACCGGCGCACCCAACCCGGCCCCGCCGCCGATCAGCCTGCCGCCCACCGCACCGAAACGGCCGGTACTGCCGGAACCGTCGACGTGGAACAGCACCGGTACCCCACCGACGAGTCTGCAGCGGGAAGGCAGGAACGCAGATGACTGCAAACCCGCAGGCGTCGCTCACCGCCGGCTGCCCGCACGACACCAGCCCTGCACCGACCGGGCGCCCTTGCCCGGCCTGCCAAGCCGTCGACGCCGATATCGCCGCAGCGCCAGTGCTGCAGCCGTACGATGCGCCCGCCGCCCACAGCCACAACATCCTGACGATCCGCGTCCTGCCACCACCACCCCTGCGCCGGTCGACCGGCTGGTCGGCGAGTCCGGGCCGGCCAGCTCTGCTGCCCCTCGTCCGTGTCGCCGCTGCCGTCGCGGTGCTGCTCGCTACCGCCGCCGTCCTGTTCGGCGGCGTACCGACCATCACCGAACCAGCCGAACCCGTCGTACGCCGCCTCTACACCGCACTCGCCGACCGCGACACCGACACGCTCAGCGCCATCGTCGACTGCCACGCCAGCCCCCTATGCCAGCCCGGCGCACTCGCCACCGGCTACCAACCACCCGAACACGCCCGGATCACACGCCTCGAACAGCGCCGCGACATCCACGGCAGCCGCACCACCGTCGCCCACGTCCAGTACGAACTGGACCACGTCACGCGTCAGGACACGGTCACGCTGAGCCCCGAACGCGTCGGGCTCTTCCACCAACGGTGGCGGGTCACCACCCCACCCGGCCGCCACCTGCAACTGCAAACCTCGTACGTCGACCGGATCCGCCTCGCCGGTGCCACGATCACCGCGACCAGCCAGGCGGCGCCCCGTGAACAGAGCTTTTCCCCACCAGCGGCGGACGCCATCTGGGCACCCCCGGGCCGCTACACCGCCGTCGGCGTCCCCACCGCCCTCTACGACACGACCGAAGTCACCACCACCATCACGGGCCAGGCCACGACACCGGTCACACTGCACATCACCGCGACACTGAAACCCGCCATCACCACCGCGGTGAACGACCAGATCGCGACCTACCTCAGCGGCTGCGCCGCCCAGCACGACCTCCAACCCCGCACTGACCCCACACCACGGCACCGCTGCCCGTTCGCCTACGACGCCCCATACACCATCACCGACGACCCCCACTGGGTCATCGACAGCCGCCCAACCATCCAGCTCGAACCCGTCGACGCGAACACACTCACCGCCGCCACCACGACCGCCGGGCAGGCGACGGTCACCTACCGGTGGAGTACCGACATCATCGAACCGCGCCGCTGGAACACAGCCGCCGCAACCGTCACCTACACCCTCGCCGGGACCGTCACGACCGTCGACGGCACCATCACCTGGACACCCGGCTGAGCGCGCCGCAGGGCGCTGTTGCGTTGGGAGATCAATGATGCGGCGAAGTCGTCCTCGTGGCCGTAGTCAGATCGCCCGGGCGAAATCGGCAACCGCAGCGTCGACCCACAGCGCGGGCGCGCCGTCGACGGCGAGTTCGTAATAGCCGCGGCGGAGGCTCCGCATGAACGCATGTCCGGCTATGAGGACCTGTGCTGTCTGCTCCGTTCGATCGCTGTACCTGGCACCCGCCCCGTACCCGGCGTCCCGTCGTCGACCTCGCCCAGCACCGGATCATCCGTCGGCAGGTCCTCGGAGGCTTGCTCAGTGAATACGAACGGGCCGCGTAACGCTGCAGCTCAGCGTCCGTAGCGGCGTTTTGGCCCCGCACAGGGCATCGTGCCGTACCGGCCGGCTCGTCCGACCGGGGTCTTCAGCTGCGTTTGACATGCCCGGCGGTATCCAGTTGCAGGTGCGCATCGGCGCAAATCATGAGCATTCCGGTCGGGCCGCCAGACCGGACCTCGACGAGGTCCGAGCCGCCCGGGCAGCCGACTCTCCACGCTGTGGTACCGGTCCGCAGGTCGACTCCAAGGACTTCGTCTTCGTCAGCGACCACCAGCAGGTGCTGGAGCCGGCCGTGGGACGGAGGAACCCACAGTTTGATCGCGGGGACGGGTACCTTCCACAGCTGCTCCGGCGGGCTCGTCAGCGACAGACCAACGACGTCCCAGGCCGCGCCGCGGTGCACGATCGTGACGAGCGTGTCCCCTTCGGCGTACCACCCGACGCCTGTGTCGAAGCGCGAGCCACCGGGCAGGTCGTGGTCGCCGAGCTTGGCGCCGTCGCGGGTGATGGTGGCAGTGCGGCAGCCATCCCCCGTGTCTACCCCGCGATGCAGGATTGCCACGACCTGAGCATCGGCAGGGTCGACCGGCCTTGGGCCGCAGCCTTCCCTGACGTAGCCGTCAATGATCGCCTGGGCATCCCGGACACGCTCATGCGCATGCCAAACGAAGGCTAGGACCGGCAGTGCCACGATGGTGACGAGCACGACAGCTGCGGCGAGCCAACCGCGGAACCAAGAGGGCTTCCGGGGCCACCGGATGGACACGCAGCCCCACAGCAACCCTAGTGTCGACAGACCCACACCCGTCTCAAGCAGAACGTACGGCCAGTCCAGGCTGTGTGAGCCGTCCACCACGGAGCGCCAGCGGAACACTACGGGGACCACCGCGTAGCGGCCCAGCATCCAGCTGACGGCGAGGGCAACTGCTGCGGCTGGCACAGCCGCCACCGACATCAGCACGGCCCGTTCTCGTTGGTCTCGGATCTCCTGCTGTGCCTGGCGCCGGGCCATCTCCGCCGCAGCAGCGGCGTCACGCCGCTCCTGCTCGATGCGTTCCTGTTCCTGGCGCCGGGCCGTCGCCGCCGCTGCAGCGGCGTCACGCCGCTGCTGCTCGATGCGGTTCTGGGTTTGGCGCCACTCGGTCTCGCGCTGCTGTCGCGCCCGCGCTCGCTCCGCTTCGGCGGTCTTGCGCAGCACATCCAGCACCACCAGCACGGCGAGGCCATCGGTCTCATCGTCCGATGCGGTCGCCGCACACAGTTCCGTCCACCACGGCGGATCGTCCGGTTGAGGTGCCCAGGTGGCCGCTGAAGACCGTCGTAGCTGGGTGCCCGGCCCGTCGGGGTCGAGCAGCGCAGCCAGGGCCCGCGCGTCGGCGGTGCCGTCGGACCCGCTGGCGGCCGTGCCGCCGGGCACCTTCGCGGCGATGTCGTCCACCCGGGCAACGAGCCGATCCCAGAGGGGCGCCACGTCGTGCAGCATCGTACGGTCATCGCCCTCGTGACGGGCGAGGAAGCGCAGCACATTCTCGCGCCGGATCTCGGTGACGAGCCGCGCCGCGTCGGTGTTCCCGGCGATCGCCGCAGCGCAGGTACGCTGCAGGGTATCGACGTCCGCGGGTGCGCCAGCGTAGATTGGCGGCGTATGCGGGGCAAACGTAGCGACGAACTCAGCGACGGCAGCTCGCGCCCCGGCGCGATCAAGGAAGTCGCGGCGAAGGCGGGTCTTGCTCAGCGTCCGGTCACGCACGTCGAGCTCCAACCAGTCGCGCAACGCGGTGCGGTCCCGGGCTTGCATGAACAGCTCGACCGCAGCGTCCCAATGTTGCGCCATTGCTTCGGCGAGTTCAAGCGGGCTGGCGTACTGCTCACGCGCAAACGAAAACAGTGGATACGTCGCATCGCCGGTGGTGCCCTCACCAGGGCCACCGGTCACCGTCACCAACGCGGCTGTTCCAACCCCCACCAGCGTGGCAAAGCCTGCATTGGCGACCAGGCGCGCGACGGGCACTGCCTCCAGCCGCGACGACTTGTACCCAGTCGGATCTTCGATCAGCATGCCGAGCACGTGACGCCCGTCAGCAGTCAGCACCGCCGCGCCGGACATCCCCGACCACGGTGAACCGCCGCGCGGCAGGTCATACGGCAGCGCGCTGACGACGTTGATCGCGTACCGGCCGATTGACTCTCCGGCCTTGGGCATGATGAACCCTGCGATGTGTTCCTCGACTCGGGTGCCATCTTCGGTCTTCTGCACCTTCGGATACCCGATCGCGGTGCACTCCACTGGTGCAACACCCGACGCAGCTGCCCACCGCGTGTTGATGCCGTCCCACCGGCCGGGCACCACCCGCACCAGCGCGGCATCAAGTATTGGATCCCGCCAGACAACAAAGCCGGACAGTTCCTGACCGCCAGTGATGACACGGACCTCAGCGTCGTCGGCGACAACATGTTGTGCTGTCAACACCAAGTCCGCGGCGACGGCGAACCCGGTTCCCCGCCCAACGTCAGCGCGCAGTACCTCGACCACCCGGGCGCGCACATCGTCGACCATATGACCATCAGCCGCCGCTCAACCTGAGCCCGCCCCGGTTCGCCTCGCCGCAGGTGTGCACGAGTTCCACGGGGTAGGCGGCGCCGAATACATGACCAACTCCGCCGCTGACCGTGGCGACGCCCCACAACCCAGCCCGCGCTTCGCCCCACTCGTGTTCGTCACGTGCACCTGCAACTGAACCACAACGCTCTCGCCCGAGAACGACAGCCGTAGCGCTGCGTTCGGTCGACACTCTCGTTGAAACCCTCACGCGAGCGCTCCAGCACGTCAGCCAAACAGTTCGCCGTGTACACCCAGGAAGCTACACATCGCTCTTCTTACCGCGCCCATGACCGGATGTCGCCAGCCGTTCGGACGGCGATGTACGTCTATGCGGCGACGACCGTTCCTGTCACCGGTCGCATCACGCCAAAGAGCGACGTGAGTATGCTGGGGGCACGACCGGCAGGCCGAGGTCCGCATCCAGCCGTCCAATCCGCACCCGCCGCGGACGGCATCGTCGCCCCCATGTGACGGCCGCGACTGGATGCGGGCGCCCTGCTACCGCGGGCCGAATGGTGTGCCTCCGCAACACCGGCGCCCTGGCCACAACGGCACAGATGCCGTACGCCGGAGGCCTGTGCCGGCACGGCCAACACGCCGATCGGGTCGAGCACGCCTGGTGCTGGGATCCCCATACGGTGTCCGCGACCCCACCTTGTCACCGGATTGCAGCGCCGTACATGTCGGCGTGACTGTCACGTCCGAGGTCTGTCGCCGCCTGTCCCAGCCCGCCTGCTAGCTGCAACGCCGTTCAGTTAGGGCCTGCCGATAGACATTGACGCGGCACTCAACATGCCGTGATCGTTGGGCGTGTATGGGTGTTGTAATGCGTGACGCTCGGCGGCTTTCCCCGCAGGCGCAAGAGGATCTACGTCGGCGGGTGGTCGTCGCGGTGAAGGCTGGGATGAGGCAGGCAGCTGCAGCGAAGGCGTTTCAGGTCACGCCGAAAACGGTGTGGCGGTGGGTAGATGCCTTTGACCGCGAGGGAGGGCCTTGACCCTTGATCTTGGACAGGGGGTTACGCGGCTTGGGTGAGCGTAGTCGGTGCTTTATGGGTGTTGTTCTCGTAGGTCATCGGGGATTGGTGTCCGAGCCGGGAGTGGCGGCGGATGGTGTCGTAGCGGTGCAGCCAGCGGAACGCTGTGAGTCGTGCTTCGCGTTCGTCGGTGAACGCGCGGCGGCCTTGCAGGGTTTCGCGTTTGAAGGTGGCGTTGGACGACTCCGCGAGGGTGTTGTCGGCCCGGCAAGGCAGTTCCGGTGGGGTGTGCTGTCCGAACGGTTACTGACGGTCCGGAAACGGACACGGTATGAAGGTCGATATGGACGCTGTCGAAAAACTTGCCCAGGGCGGCCTCGTACACGGCGAACTGCTGCTGGCCGATGCACTGGAAAGTCTCCGCGAGCAGCTCAGAGAGGCTGTCGACCGGGCACAAGGGCAGGAGCACGACGTGTCGTTCACCTGCGAAAGCGTCGAGGTCCAGCTGCAGGTCGTCGTCACCAACACCCGAAAAGGTGAAGCCAAAGCCGGGCTGTGGAGCGTCGTCACGATCGGCGGCGGGATCGACCACGCCACCAGCGCCACCCACCTCGTGAAACTCGTCCTCAAACCGGAGGCCGGCAGCACCGGCGGCAAGCTCAAGATGCACGGCGACTGAGCCGAGCACGATCCACGACGTGCACACGCGGGTTGTCGAGGTGCTCCGGGCCGGGACCGGGCGCGGTTCCGGGTTCGCCGTCGCCGCAGACCTGGTGCTGACCGCAGCGCACGTCGTCGCCGACGACACCCATGCCCGGATCATCGCGGGTGGCGAGGAACTGCCCGGACCGTTGTGTGGCGGCATCCGACACTGGACGCGGTCCTCGTCCAGGTCGAGGCCGAGCGGTGGGTGGGCGCCGTCACGGTGTGGGCGGCCGTGTCCGGGGTGCGTCCGGTGTAGTGCACCACGATCGGATACGCAAGGTCCAGAAGACCGGCGACGGGAGACGGGTCGAGGAGCACATCGCCGGGTTCATCATGCGCTCCACCGCGCGCCGGATCGGTCGGGGCGTGTTCCGGTGGCGTTGGCGCTGCGGGCGCCTTGCGCCGGGTAGGACGTGCTGTCCGCGCCGCGACCTGTGACTCGGGCGAATTCTGGCTTGACTCGGTCATTCAACATGGTGTCGCTGAGCAGTCCTGCGACCGTATGAAAGGATCAAACGTGACGGACCGCACTGCGCACGTGGCTCGCCGCGCGGCACGCATCCTGACTCCCCGTTTCGGGGAGCTCCTGCCGGTCGAGGTCGAGGCCGTCCTGGACGCGCGCCGGTCGCGCCAGCCGTCCCTCCAGTTTGTCGACCCGATCGCTGTCGCGAGCCTGGTGGTGAGCACGGCAGCCCTGGCGTGGACCATGTACACGGACCTGAAGAACGGCGGCCAGCGCGCCCAGCTCGAGGACCTTCGTGCCCACGTTCTCGACGCACTAGAGGATGACGTTGACGACGCGATCATCGATGCGGTCACCCAGACGACCGTTGCCACTCCTGATGAGGAGGAGTTCGACTAGACGGCCTATTCCAAGGGGTGTGATGAGGCATAGACGAGGGTGTCCATGATCATTGTGTGACGAACGACCTGGACACCCTCGCGACCGCACTCTACGTCAGGACCGATGACCTGCTCAAAGAAGCACCCGACCTGGCGCCCTGGCGGCCACGGGTCGGGATCGCGCCGAAGCTGACCGACGCCGAGTTGGTGACCCTGGCGGTCATGCAGGCTCTGCTCGGGTTCACCTCCGAAGCCCGTTGGATGCGCCACGCCCACCAGCATCTGGGCCACCTGTTCCGCTACCTGCCCCGCCAGCCCGGCTACAACAAACGGCTACGACGATCCGCCACGATGATCACCACGATGATCAGGATGCTGGCCGTGGACACGACGCTGTGGTCCGACGACGTGTGGGTGGTGGACTCGACCCCGGTCGAGTGCGGCCGTTCCAAGGACACCACCCGACGTTCGGACCTGGCCGGATGGGCACAGTACGGCTACTGTGCCTCGCACTCCCGCTACTTCTGGGGCCTGCGCCTGCACCTGGTCTGCACCCTCGGCGGACTTCCGATCGGGTTCGCGTTGACCGGTGCGAAAGCCGACGAACGGCAAACCCTGCTCGGTATCCTCGCCGCCGATCCCACCCTGGCCGGTGACCGGCCGGGACAGACCCTGATCGGCGACAAGCACTACTACGGCAAGGACTTCGAACGCGCCCTGACCGAAGCCGGCATCGACCTGCTCCGCCCAGCCCGCAAAGGTGAGACCCCACGCCCCGGAGCCCACCTGTTCAAACCGTTACGGCAGACCATCGAATCGATCAACCAAACGTTCAAAGGACAACTCGACCTCGAACGCCACGGCGGCCACACCCCGGCCGGCGTCGCCGTCCGCGTCCTGCAACGCATCCTCGCCCTCACCGCGGCCATCTGGCACAACGACAAGACCGACGCGCCAGTCCTACGCTCCCTCACCGCCTACGACCACTGACCCTTGGAATAGGTCATCTAGTTGGCGGTCGCCTCACTCGCTGGTGTGATGCAGCCACGATGGTCGATCGGTTACATCACGCGTCGGCGCGGTATGCGGGTACTCGCCGTGGGCTGCCTGGTCGCTGTGTGACATCCGGTGACTGGCCGGAATGGCGAGGGGCATCTTGCCGGGCCAGGATGATCGACTGCGGTCGCGTGTCGTGCGTGCGGTGCGGCGGCGAGCAGCGTACGAGCGATGCTTGTGGCGGCGTGTATGGCGCTTCGCGAGGTGCCAGCTCGCGGGGCCGTCAGAGGCTGCTGGTGGCTTGGTACCGCGGCTGCGCGACGGCATGCTGTTGCGCAGCGGGTGTGCCACGGCAATGTGCCAGCCGGCCCTGGTCAAACAGTGATCTAGTGCAATCAATGTAGCAGGCCGCAAGTGTGGGCGTGCGTTCCGTTGCGGTCTAACCCGCCCGAACCGTCCGGTTGGCGGGTGGCGTCCCAGCAGTTGCCAAGACATGGTGACTCTGTGAGTGGAGTGTCGCAACGCTGGGTGATCTTGTCGTCGCTGCGTCGGGGCTGGTGCGGGCGGTGACCACGCGCTTGATGATCGATTTGAGCCGAGATGGTCGAGTCGCCGTCTCGGTGTCGGGCGCCGTGGCCGGTGCGCGGCTGGTGCCTGGTCCTTCGCATCCGTTCGAGTGGTCGTTGAGCGAGACGGAAACAGAGGACTTGCGCTGGTACCTGGAGGACTACCTGCGCGCCCCGTACGGGGCTAATCAGGACCGCGGTGAGCTGGTGGCTGCGAGCCTCGCGAAGTGGGGCATGGTTGCGTTTGATGCGGTGTTCGGCAGGCTGCAGCTGACGCGTGACGCGTATCTTCAGGTGCGGCGGCAGGGTGGCCCCATCGAGGTGGTGGTGCGGTCCGCGTCGACACGTTGGCTGGGTTTGCCGTGGGAATTACTGATGGATCCGGGGCGGCCAGTGCCGCTGGTGCTGGACGGCGTGCGGATGCGGCGAGCGTTGCCGGCAGGTCCTGCGAAAACCGTCGCCGCGGAGGGCAAACGGCTACGGGTGCTAATGGTGATCGCCCGGCCCGCTGGTAAGCGCGACGTCGACTACCGCATGGTGGCCCGGCCCCTGCTGGCACGCCTGGAGACGGTCCGAGGTGAGGTGGATCTGGTCGTGCTGCGCCCGCCGACCCTGGACTGTCTGCGGCAGGAACTTGCATCGGCGCGGGCGGCCGGGACACCGTTTCAGGTCGTGCATTTCGACGGCCACGGCGCGACCGGCAGCCGGCGCCGACCCGGGTCAGGTCCGACGGCAACGCCGCAGGACCTACCGCCGGAGGAGGGGGTGCTCGTTTTCGAACGAGCCGCTGGTGGCCAGCACCCTGTTCCGGCCAGCCAAGTCGCCGATGTGCTGGTCGAGGCCCAGGTGCCGTTGGTAGTCCTCAACGCCTGTCAGTCAGGCGCGTCAGGCGAGGATCTGAGCTCCGCGGTGGCGACGGAGCTGTTGCATCGCGGGACGCCTGCGGTGGTGGCGATGGCGTTCAACGTGTATGCGGTCGCGGCTGCGGAGTTCATGACGGCGTTCTATGACCGACTTTTCGCCGGCGCTGAGGTCGCCGACGCGGTCAGCGCCGGTCGGCTGCGGCTGGCGCGACGAAAGGACAGGCCGAGCCCGAAGGGGCCGCTGCCCTTGGAGGACTGGCTGGTGCCGGTGTTGTACGCCCGGCACGACGTCACCTTTCCCCAGCTGCGACGCGACCCGACCGCGGATTCGGCAGGAACGTCTTCGGACGCGAGCCCGGAGCAGGTCCAGCGCCGGCCAGCTGGTGGTGACCTCAGCGACGCCGGTGACCCGCTGGCCGCAGTCGGCGAGTTCGTGGGCCGTGACGGGCTCTTCTACGAACTGGAAACCGCGGCTCGAGTGCACCAGGTGGTGCTGCTGCACGGCTCGGCCGGCACGGGCAAGACGGAACTGGCGAAGGCGTTCGGCCGATGGTGGCGCGACACCGGCGGCGTCGAGCGGCCGGAGCGGGTGATCTGGCACTCATTCGAACCCGGTGTGGCGTCGTTCGGTTTGACCGGGGTCCTCAACGCCGTCGGGATAGGCCTGCGAGGGCCCGAGTTCGCCCAGCTCGACGACGAGCGACGCCGCGCGCAGGTCCTCGCCCTGCTCCACAGGTACCGACTCCTGCTGATCTTGGACAATTTCGAGTCGGTGTCCACCATGGCCGGCCCGGGCGGCGCTGCACCGCTGAGCGAGACGAGCCATCGCGAGTTGACCGACTTCCTAACTGCGGCTGGCGCGGGTGACAGCGTCATTCTCATCACCAGCCGCAGCACCGAGGGCTGGCTCGGCAACCTGGGCAGAATTGAGGTGGTCGGTCTCGGTCGGGAGGAGGCCGACGAGTTCACCGACATCCTCCTGGAGCCCTATCCGGACGCCGCGAACCGCCGCGGCACCCCGACGTTCGCCGACCTGATGACCTGGCTTGACGGGCATCCGCTGAGCATGCGACTCGTGCTGCCGCATCTGCACACCGCCGACGCTGCCGCAATCCTGGCAGCCCTGCGCGGCACTGGCGAATCACTGCTCGGCGCCGACCAGCACGACAGGACGGTGTCCCTGACGGCCAGTCTCGACTACTCCTACCGTCATCTCACCAGCGACGAGCAGCAGGCCCTCGTTGTGCTCAGCCTGTTCCACAACGCCATCGACGCCGCTGTGCTGGCCCGGCTCTCGATCACCCCCGAATCCCCTGCCCAGTTCCGGGACCGCAGCGCCGAGGCCTGGGCCGGGTTGCTGGACCGGGCCGCGAACCTCGGACTGCTCATCGCCGTCGACGCGAACATGTACACCTTGCACCCCGCGCTGCCGGCCTACCTGACCGTTCAATGGCAGCGCCAGCACGGCGACAGCTACGACGGTCAGCGAACAGCCACCGAACACGCGCTCGTTGACGCCCACGCCCGTTACGCCTACGAGCTCGCCCATCGGCTCAAGACAGGCGACGCCCCGGACGCTTTCGCGATCATTCATGTCCAGCGCCATACGCTCGGAGTCATGCTCAGCAACGCCCTCGCGCTCACCGACTACCTTGCCGCGGGTGCCATTGTCATGATCCTGATGCGGTACTGGGACACACGCGGCCTACGCGCTGAGGCCAGGAGCTGGGCCGAGCACATCCTGCAAGTGACCACACCGGCCGACGGCAGCTCACCCGGACCGGAAACACCAGCAGGCGCGCTGTGGCTGGCCATGCGCTCATACCAGGCCAGCCACCAGGCCGACGCCTACGAGCTCGACCCAGCCAGCCACACCCTCGGCCAGCTGCACGACCTGATCGCCGCCCAGCCCGAGAGCCCGGCGAGATCGGCCGACCTGGCGGCCACCCACCTCCAGCAAGGCATACTTTCTCAACGGCAGGGGGACCCGGCCGCTGCCGAAGAGCGGTACCAGAAGGCCCTCGCCCTCAGCGAGCGCCTCGGTGACCATCCCTGCAGGGCCGACAGCTACCACCAGCTCGGCACTATCGCCCAACTGCGGGGGGATCTGGCCGCTGCCAAAGGGTTGTACGAAGAAGCGCTCGCGATCCGGCGTCGCCTTCGTGACCATGCCGGCATGGCCGCTGCCTACCACCAGCTTGGTACGGTCGCCGAATCGGCGCGGGAGCTGGATACCGCCGAGGACTTGTATCAGCAGGCCCTCGACCTCAGCAAGCGCCTCGGTGACCAGCGCCGCATGGCCATCCACTATCACCATCTCGGGGTGGTCGCCGAGCTGCGAGGGCAGCTTTCCGCCGCCGAACGGTGGCACCTGCAGTCGCTGCACATCGCGGAGACCCTTCGTGACCAACCTGGCATGGCCGCCAGCTACCACCAGCTAGGCATCGTCACCCACCAACAGGACCGTCTCGATCTTGCCGAGCGGTGGTACCGGAAGGCCGTCGCCATCGACACGGCCCTTGACAACCAGCCTGGCGTGGCCACCGGCTACCACCAGCTAGGCCTCGTCGCCCAACACCGCGGAGAGTTCGATACCGCCGAACTGTGGTACCACAAGGCTCTCGCCATCAAACTGGACCTTCAAGATGTTCCCGGCGTAGCGCTCAGCTGCGGGCAGCTCGGTCTGCTCGCTGAAGCCCGCGGCGACCGCCCGATGGCGATGACTTGGATGGTCCGCAGCGTCGCCGCCTTCGACACGTTCCCGCATCCGTTGGCCAGGCCTGCCCTGGACCGCCTCGCCCGGCTCACGGCAGACCTCGGTTGGGATGTTCTCCGCGCCTGCTGGACGAAGGTCACCAGGCGGACCCTCCCTACGGCAGTCGTCGACTACATCAAAGCCGTCCACGACAAGGGGCTTGCCACGTGACCGGACCGATCGCCATCAGAGCCTGCGCAGGCGCAGGTAGCCCCCGGCACCGGCGCCCATCCGGTCGGAAGCGTGCATACTCTTGACGATGACCTCGTCGAACGGGATTCTTGCGCGACGACGCGTGGTGTCTCGGGCCGTCGTTGCCATCGTCATTCTGCCGACGAATCGTCGGGCAGGTCCAGGTCAATGACGAACTTGGTGAGGCATCTCCGTCGTCGTGACAGGTGCGTCCGCGCCGACCCGTGGCTTCGGTCGCGGGAAGTGACACCGAGTGGTCGCGACTTGGACATCATGATCCCGTTCGGATCGATGGTCGCTAGAGGCGACACCACTCTGGTCGCGATCATGGGACTGCAACTGTGTTGATCGTTGCGTCAGCGGTTTGATGTTGAAGGCGTAGGTGGGTGAGGGCGAGCATGTCGATCAGCCAGCCGGGTCCGCCGGTGATGTGTCACTGGCGGAGGAGGCTGTCGATCTCGGCGAGGGTGGTGGGCCGGCGCGGCGGAGGAAGTCCTCGCATTCATGCCACACCGCTGAAGATACGGAACATGCACCGCCATCGGCGAGCGAGGACGATTGACATGATCCGGCGGCACCGGCATGCCCGGCCTGGTTGGCAGCTCGGAGGGCGCCAGCTCCGAGACCACCGCGTTGGAGCACGGTCGCTGGAGCCCCCCACAGCCGTGGTGTAGTGCGCCCGCCGGCTGGCGTGGTCCACGGTCGAGCTACGGATCAGATGCTTCGAGTGCCAGGTGACGTAAAACCCGTTATCACCTAACCCGTGCGGGACCGTGCCCACCAGCCAGATCCCAGCGGGTCGCAGCCACCAGCGCATCCGGCGTCGGCGATGCCGGATGCCATAGTGAGCCGATGCCGACGGATTTCGATTTCTGGCACATCGAGCAGATGATCGGCGCACTCGCCGACGACGAACGCCAGCGCCTTGCGGCCCTGGCGGCGCCCCTCCGTGATCGCCTTCTGGCGGAGCGTCCGGCCGACGCTCGGGTATTGCGGCGTGAGCAGGGGGCCGCCGCGCGGGCCCAGGCGGAAGACGCCGCGATGGAGGATCACGTCCGGCGCGTCGTGGATGCCGCACCACCGCTGACCGGGGGCAGCGGGCGAGGCTGACCGCGCTGCCTGCACCCGCACGCGACACGGCGGCCGAGCGGCGAGCGCAGCGCGCTGACGTGCGCCCGGAGGACGCGATCCTCGACCAGCTCGAGCAGCTGCTCCAGTCCGGGCCTACCGGACCCACGCTTCGGGAACGGGTCATCACAGTGCTGGCCGGCGTGTGCGCGGAGATCGCCGACACGGCAGTCCTCTCGGCCGGCGAGCTCGTTCGGTGCGAGTGTTCGCCGCGGACAGTCTGGTCGGTTCCCGGCTGTTGCGGGTCGGGGTCGGGTCTGGGCGGTGGGGCTGGCGGCGGCCTGGTGGTCACGGGCCGTACCGGCTCCAGACGCTGCCTGCGTTGACGGCCTGGCGGTGGGTGCCGCCTACATCCACCCCTTGCGGCCGTCATGGCGGGCTTCCGGCTCCGCAGCCTTAACCTCGACCGGCTTTGCAGTAAATGGTGAGCGAATCGGTCGAGGATGTCAGGTTGAGGTTCCGAGCGCGGCGGGCAGCCATCAGATCAGCCGAATGTCCACTACGCCAGGCGCCACAAGATCGCTAACATTCCATGCGATCTTCAGTCGGATCAGCCGCGGCAAGTCGGGGGATTCATGCGCCTGTTGCGCACCATGACCGTTGTGCTCGCCCTCGTCGCTGCGGCACTGCCCGGCGTTGCGTTCGCTGCGCCGACCGCGCCTTACGACGCGTTCATTCTCAATGGCCGGCACAGCGTTGCCATCACCCCGGACAACGGCACGATCACGCTAACGCACTGGCCCAGCGGCGGTCCCGGCACTGGCCGCGAGGCAGTGCAGATCGAGGTTGAAACGACCGATCAGAACCCATCGACGCGCCGCTACTATTCCATGTGGATCTTCGCGCCGTACGATCAGCAGATCGTCGCCGGCACCTTCCCGGTGTCCAGGATCTCCCCGGAGTACGAGTTGCGGGTTGACGGCGATGGAGGCTGCCTCGCGGGCGACGGGACGCTCATCATCCGGTCGATCAGCCGTGACGCAAACAACTGGATCACATCGCTGTCCTTTTGGCACAAGGAAGGCGACGCCAGCTGCACCCAGGGCGCGGGCGGCCCGCAGTGGGGTGAGGTGCGGTGGCATGCACCGGACGGCTACGTCGAGGCGGTCCAGTCTGATGCAATGGTCGACTTCGGTGACGTCGATCTCGGCATGGGGCCACAGCCCCACGCTGCATCCCGGACCGTGACGTTCACCGGCGCCGGCACCAGCCCGCTGCAGCTCGGTGCGGCGTCTGTCGAAGGCACCGGCGCCAGCGCGTTCGCGATCAAGGGCAACACCTGCACGCAGTCCGCGATCGGCTATGGGCAGACCTGCTCGATCGGCGTCGTCGCGACGCCCACAGCGGTCGGCACCTACGAGGCCCAGGTGAAGATCCCTGACAACAGCCAGAACCAGTACCGGATCGTCAAGCTCAAGATGACCGTGCACGCGGGCGCTGAAGGCACATACCGGCCCGTCAGCCCATTCCGCTTGCTCGACACCCGGGAGGGCAACGGTGCGCCGAAGGCGCCGCTCGGCGGCGGCCGGACGCTGCACCTGCAGGTCACGGGCCGTGGTTATGTGCCGTTGAGCACGGTCTCGGCGGTCGTGTTGAACGTGACGGTGACCGGTCCGACCTCGGCGGGTTACCTGACTCTCTACCCGACCGGCGTCGGCCGCCCGACGGCGTCGAGCCTGAACTTCCCGGCGGGGTGGACGGGTGCGAACTCGGTCACCGTGCCGGTCGGCGCCAACGGTCAGGTCGACATCTTCAACGCCGCCGGTAACGTGCACATCATCGCCGACGTGATGGGCTACTACCTGGCCTACGACGACACCCATCAGTCGACCGCCGGACAGTACTGGCCGACCCAGCCGCAACGCCTCCTCGACAGCCGCGACCCGGCGTTCGGCGGACCACTGCGCCCGTTCGAGTACGTGAAGATTCCGGTCAGCTACGGGGCGGAGTACAACTCGCACATCCGGGCCCTCGCGGTGAACATCACCGCGGTCACCCCGACCATGGGCGGGTTTGTGACGGCGTGGAACGGTTTTGATCAACGGCCGAACGCGTCGACGCTGAACTTCACGCCGGGCTCGGTGGTGCCGAACCTGGCGGTCGTTCCGACCGCGTGGTGCTATGAGTGCGGCGGTAACGGCTACCCATCGATCGGCGTCGGCAACTACTCCAGCGGCAGCACGCACATCGTCGTGGACATCTTCGGTTTCTACGATGACGGTCAGATCCCGGGTGGTCTGCGGTTCCACCCGCTGACCCCGACACGGATCGTCGACACGCGGGACGGGCTGGGTGCAGGCACGTTCACCGGCGCCGGCACCAAGACGGTCACCGCCCCGCCATCGGTCGCAGGTGACGACACGTATGCGCTGGTGGCCAACGTGACCGGGGTCGACCCGGCGAACTCGACGTACCTGAGCCTGTGGGCGACGGGCGGCACCAAGCCGACGGTGAGCAACCTGAACCTGACCCCGCACGAGGTCCGGCCGAACGCCGCGTTCGTGCCCGTCGGCCCGGGCAACAAGTTCAACGTGTTCAACGCGGCGTGGAAGGTCGACGTGGTCATCGACGTGTCCGGAACGTTCGAGTTCCTGCCCGGATCAGTCCCGGCGGCTCAGGCCGCAGGTCTTGCTCAGCAAGGTCCGCTGCGTGCCAGCTCGACCGGCACACCGGAGCGGCAACCACTGCGATAGATCGGCAGATTGCTCAGTCGTCTGCTGCTTCGAGTTGGCCCGCCGGTCCAGGTCGCGACTGGAACACCCCGCCCGAGTGGCTGGGGGCAGGCACCACTGAACCGCGTCCCGCGTCCAGGGCGGCCAGCAGCGATGCCTCGCGCAGCGCCCAGACCCTGTCCGCGCTCCGTACCTCGTACGCGTCGGAACGATGACACGGGATGGTGTCGTCACGAGCGAGACCCCAAGAAGTCGTGCGCGCTCCTGACGGCACCCCGGTTCCCGAACTCGCCGATCAGCCGCCCCCGGACTGGGAGGAGCTTTGCACACCAGCCTCGGGTTCGTTCGTCCTCGCCAATCTTGTTACCGCGGCCGGTGACATCACGTACCTGCCCGTCGGTGAACGCGGGTTCCTCCACCAGGCCACGGTGATCGGCTTGCACGCGTGGCGACTGGCCGGCTACGCCATCGCCGAGCACATGCGCACGGAACTGGTTGTCGAGGCCCTGACCGCCGGGCAACGCACGCGGCGCAGCCTGGACTCCGACCCTGAACCTACGGATGAAACACGGACGACTCCGAGCCCCGGCGTCGACGCCATACGATCAGTGCACCGATCGTGCCGAGAGCGACAAGGAAGACGCCACCGCCGATCCAGCGGACGTACCGACTTGCCGAACTGGCCGGCCGTGCCTGCGCGGGATCGGCCGGCTCGGCTATCGGCGTCTCCACGTCCGTGGTGGCCGCGACGAGCTCTTCCGTCATGGCCGTTGGGGATGCAGTCGGGCGGGCGGAGCTGGAGCTCGGCCTCGCCGAACCCGCCAAGCGCGTCGGCGATCGGGTGGGTGCGGGGGTGCTGACCCCAGCCGTCGGGGTCGATTCCCCAGCAACCGTCCGGAACGTGAAAAATGCGAGGTTGTTGTCCACCACCGGGTCGCCGTACACGATCACCTTGACGTAGCCCTTGATACCTGTGGCGGGCGCGCTGACGTTGGTGATGCGGAACTCCAGCGACACCGTTGCTTCCGGCGGGAATCGGGTCGTGGAGGAGCACTGGGCGAGTATCTTGGGCTTCAGGACCGGGCAGCGGACCGCCGGATACGCCGTATCGAAGTCGGCCAGCACCATCCCCGACGGGCTGCGGACCTCGATCTTCACGTCACTGTAGTAAGCCCACGCTTTGCTGTTGTTGGTGATCTTGTACTGCACCGAGACGGTTTCACCGAGCGCACCGGTGATGTCCGGCACCGTCACGCCGAAGTCCGACCCGGACGGCAACTTCGCCGACGCCGGCGCAGCAGGAATGGCCGAGCCGAGCACCGCCGCCGCAACCACACCCGTCCGCAACACCGCCGCGCGCACGACCACCTCCTGAGATTCGCGCGGACGATAGCACGCCGCGGGCCGTGATATGGCCCCGCGAACGACAGCTTGGAGCCATCGAGAAGCGGCGATTCTGCCGATCGCCTCGATGTCGCCAATCCAGGCAAGAGTGGCCGGCCGTCGCGTCAGGCGGCTGCCCGAACGGCGGTGATCCGGCGACCACCGGGTGGCGGTAGAGCTCGACCAGCAGCGCGAGCGCATTTGCAGGTGTGGCCCACCAGGCGTCTGACCGGCACGGTTGCATTGTCTCGATGGGTGGCGCGGTGAACCCGGTGATCGTGTCTGAAGTCAGACGGCGTGAGCGAGTTCGGTGAACGCCGTGGCGATGCGGAGACCGCGTGGGGTGTCGACGCCGAGTCCGTGGTGGCCGCGGCGGAGGTTCTGGATGAACGGGAGTGGCGGGGCTGATGGCGCAGGGCCGAACCACCGCCATCACGAGAGTACGAACGACGGCCCGCATCGCTGCCACGCCCGCCGACAGGTGTGATAACTGCCCTTCTGTAATCGGGCCATCGACGTCCGCGACTGCGACCTCGTGGAGGTGGCCAACTACGCTTCACCGACCCCTGGTGTCGGCATCAACGGAGCCGGACATTTCAGCGCCAAGGATGTCGAAGTGTTAGTTCTCCGGCACCAGGTCGCGGTTCTGCGCCGCCAGGTCCAACCGCCCCGAGCTCGGCCAAGAAGATCGGCTCGTCCTTGTGGACCTGTCTCGGCTGCTGCTTCGCGCTCGCTGGTCGGCGTTCTTCGTCACGTCGCCACACTGCTGCGCTGGCACCGCCAGCTCCTTGCCCGGTACTGGACCTAACCGACTGGCCGCGGTCGCCTGCTGTGGTGTGGGGGCGTATTCCTTGGGGGCGAGGATTCGGCGGGCCAGTGTTCGCTGAGGTGGGTCGCCGATGACGCGCTATCCGGCTGCGGTGATAGCGGCTCTCATGCCCGCCTTGATTGTGTCTGCCGACGTGGCGTCGATGGTGGTGATCGGTTTGCCTTTGGGGTCGCCGCCGATGGCGTAGTGCTTGATGGCTGGGAAGGCGGCGAGGCCTTCGACCATGGCGGCGACGGGGATGTCGCCGGCGGCGATGATGACGGTGCATTTCTGCACGCCAAGGGTGTTGTAGTACGTGAGACCGTTGGCGGCGGTCTGTGGGCCGGTGATGGCGAGGTGTTGGACCTTCACGAGGCTCTGGACCGATGCTTCCTGCATGGCGGCCCAGGCGGTGCGGGCGGGGTCGGCGGTGAGGTCGCGGTCGTCGGTGAGCAGGCAGGCGGTGACAGCCTTGTACTGCCGTTCCCGTGGCGGCGGTTCGGCCGACCCGGACGGCCACAGCAGCCAGGTAGCGAGCACCGCGACAATAAGCAGCACAGTGGCCCCGCCCGCATAGCGCTGGCGCCGGGTGAGGGCCTGTGACCAGGCGCGAAACCGTTGCGGCACCGCGGTCACCTCCCCGCCGGAACACGGTGTGCGGCATGACCATAGCGGCTTGCGGCGATCTTCAAAAGACCATCTGCTGAAGATCACGAATCGCCCAAACTGGATATCTGAGCATCAAGGTCACCGATATTTACGAACGTCTTGTGGTCGGGCCGTCACGGCCAGCAAACTGCTCGCGCCTGCAAGTTGCAACATCGGTTTCGCGGGGGAGGCTGGCCGTGCGCGGTCGTCGAGCTGTGCCCAGTTTCGGTCGGACGGTGCCTGGTTTGGGACGGGCGGCTCGCCGGGTGAGTGTCGTCACGGTGCTTGCCGTGTTGCTCAGCCTGGGGCTGCCGGTCGCGTTGGTGCCGGCCGGGCGGGGTCTGGTCGGCTGGTCGTGGCTGCGGGACTGGCTGGCGACGCCGTCGTGGGCGCGTGAGGACCCGAAGGTGCCGCAGCAGCAGCGCGGCAAGGGCGCCGACGGCCACTACGCGACGGCACCGATGGCCCGCGACGCCGAGTCGAAGCGCAAGTCGCCGAACGAGCTCAAGCGGTACACGCCGTTCACTCCTGAGGTGAAGGACAGGTCGACCGGCCCGGCGAAGAAGGGCTTCGACGCTGCGACGAGCAGGCGCGTGCCGTCGATGGGCACGGCGAAGGCTGACGTGTTCCAGAACGCCGATGGGACGTACACCCGCCGCGTCTACGACCGGCCGGTGAACTTCAAGGGTGCTGACGGCAGTTGGCAGCCGATCGACAGCGCGCTGCGGGCCGGCGGTGACCGGCGGCTGGAGACCACGGCGAACTCGTTCAAGGTGAGTTTCGCGCCCGGTGCGGTGCGGGCCCTGGAGGCCGATGGCACGGAGGTGCCGACCGCTGGTGCCGCGGCGGTGGCGGCCAGCGACGACGAGCTCGTCCGCATCGTCGTCGGGCCGGATGCGGAGCTGGGCTACTCGCTCGATGGTGCCGTGTTGCCGAAGGCGAGCGTCGACCGGTCTGTGGCGAAGTACCGCAACGTGTTCCCGAATGTCGATCTGGAGCTGGGCGCGAAGTCGACGGGGGCGAAGGAGAACCTGATCCTGCGGTCGGCGGACGTGCCGACCGAGTACGTGTATCCGCTGCGGCTCAAGGGGCTGACGCCGCGGCTGAACGCGGCTGGCGAGGTCGAGTTCGTCACCGCGGCCGGTGCGGTGGCGCTGGTGATGCCGGTCGGGTTCATGGAGGACGCCTCCAACAGCCACGCCGGTGCGGGTGAGGTCTCCTACGGCGTGCGGCACGAGCTGGTCCAGGTCGACGGTGGCCCGGCGCTGAAGGTCACCATCGACGGCACGTGGCTGCGGGACCCGAAGCGCAAGTTCCCGGTCGTGCTCGACCCGCAGACGACGCGGACGACCCCGGCTGACACGTACGCGATCAACACCGACCCCAACGGCGTGCGCAACACCGAGCCGACCCTGGCCGTCGGCTCGCACAACGGCAGCGAGATCGCCCGGACCTTCATCAACTTCGAGAACTTCCCACCGGTCCTGGCCACCGACGGATACAAGCTCGACTCGGCCCGGCTGTACATCTTCATGACCTACCAGGGCGACGCGGACGGCAACCCCTGTGTGGCCCGGCCGTACAACGTGTATCCGATCACGAACGGCTGGAACGCGGCGAGCGTCACGTGGAACGCGATGCCGGGCTATGACACCAACAAGCTGATGGCAACCGACTCGCCGAGCAGCTCGGCGGCGTGCACCAACTCGGGTCAGGTGCGCAACCAGGGTGTGTGGTCGGCGCCCTGGCTGGACACCGAGAAAATGATCGACTGGGCGACACTTGGCGGGACCTACGGCCTGGCGCTCACCGCGCCGGAGAACGACACCGCGGCGTGGAAGCGGTTCACCTCGTCGAACACCAGCCTGATCTGCCCGAGCTACTTCGGTAACACCGAGTGCGACCCGTTCCTGGAGATCAACTACTCGACGAACGCGCCGCCGCAGCTGGATGCCCGCTACCCGGCGAACAACACGACGGTGAACACGCTGACCCCGGAGTTCTCGGCCAAGGGCAGCGACACGGACACGTACCCGAACCGGGGCCTGCGGTACAACTTCCTGCTCCTCAACGACCAGGGCGTCCAGATCACCTCGTCCGGCTGGACCAACGGCTACTGGAAGCCGCCGGCCGGGACGCTGTCCTGGGGCAAGACGTACATGTACATGGTCCAGGTCGACGACCGCGTCTCGCTCGCGACCGCGCCGCCGGTGCCGTACGTATTCAGCACCGCCGTGCCGCAGCAACTGGTGAGCTCGTCACTCGCCCAGAACGGCGGCAAAGGCTTCGAGGGCAGCGTCGGCAACTACACCACCAACGACGTCGACGCCCAGGTCAACGCCGTCGGGCCCGCGCTGGCCATCTCGCGCGACTACAACAGCCTCGACGTGCGCAACTCCGCCTTCGGGCAGGGCTGGTCCTCCGTCGTGGACATGCAGGTCACCGAGGGCAAGGACGCGAGCAGCGTGCTGCAGACCGCGGTGGTGCGCTACCCGAACGGCCAGGAGGTGACGTTCGGCCGCAACAACGACGGCACCTGGGCGCCAGCATCCGGCCGCTACTCGGTGTTCAAACCGATCACCGGCGGCTACTCGCTGACCGACAAGGACACCACCACCTACGAGTTCACCAAGAGCCTCGCCACCGGCCGGTACGGCCTGACGAAGATCACCGACAGCAACGGCCGCGCGCTGACGGTGCGGTATAACGCCAGCAACCAGGTCGACCAGCTCAAGTCCGTTGCGTCGAACCGGACGCTGAACCTGACCTGGTCCACGCCGTCCGGCGCCACGGCCGCACACGTCGCCACCGTCGCCACGGACCCGGTGGATGCGGCGGTACCGTCGAGCGCGCTGACGTGGATCTACACGTACACGGCCGACAAGCTCACGAAGGTGTGTCCACCGGGCACCACCACCGACTGCGCGACCTACGAGTACCAGACGGTCAACCAGCACAACGGCGCCGTCCTCAACACCGGCCCGTACTCGCACTGGCGGCTCAACGAAGCGTCGGGGGAGACCCAGGCCAAGAGCGGGGTGCTGTCCAACGACGGCATCGACAACGGCATCTACAGCAACGTCACCCTCGGCAGTACCGCCGCGCTGCCGAACTCCACCTCGACGTCGGCGACGTTCAACGGCACCACCTCGATGGTGACGCTGCCGAAGAAGCTGGCCACGGAGAGCTCGTACCAGTCGATCAGCCTGTGGTTCAAGACCAC
>NZ_JBEXCY010000122.1:0-33349 GCF_040605515.1 Dactylosporangium sp. NPDC005572
CGCCAGGCCACCCCGGCGTGCGCCGGTCCGGCGGCCAGCCAGTGCCGCGCCGCCTCGGACAGCCGGCCGGTGCCGTCGAGGACCCGGGCGACCGTCGCGTGCCGGCGGGTGCGGCGGGCGGCCGGCTGCGCCCGGTACACGACGTCGCGGACCAGCGCGTGCGCGAACCGGAACCGGCCGGAGGCGGCGTCCTCGACCACGATCCCGGCGGCCACGGCCGGGTCGACGTCGTCGAGGACGGTGTCGGGGTCGGCGCCGGCGGCCGCGGCGAGCACGTCGAGGTCGTACTCCCGGCCGACGACCGCCGCGCAGCGCAGCAGCTCGCCGGTCGCCGCCGGCAGCCGGGCGACCCGCCGGGCCAGCACGTCGGTGACCGCGGCCGGGATGTCGCCGGCCCCTTTTTCGAAGCGCAGCAACTCGACCAGGAAGAACGGGTTGCCGTCGGTCCGCTCGCGCAGCGCCGCGGCCTCGTCGGCCGCCCCGGTGACGGTGCGCATGAGCGCGCCGACGCCGTCGACCGACAGGCCGGTCAGGTCCAGGCGCAGCGCCTGCCGGCGGACCAGCCCGACGCCGGCCTCGGCGAGCGCCCCCGCGGGCTCCGGGTGCAGGCGGCGGGTGACGGCCAGGACGAGCCGGGTCTCGGGCAGGTGCTCGGTGAGGTGCCGTACCAGGCGCAGCGACGAGGGGTCGGCCCAGTGCAGGTCGTCGAGGACGACCAGCAGCGGCGTGCGGGCGGCGGCCGCGGTGAGCAGCCGGGCCACGGCGTCGAACACCCGGAACCGCTCGGCGTCGACCGACACCGGCTTGACGGCCGGGCCGGTCACGCCGGGCAGCACGTCGGCGTCCGGGCCGGCCAGCTCCCGCACGGTGCCGGGGCCGAGCGCCGCCGCCAGGTCGCGCAGGACGCCGGTCCACGGCCAGAACGGGGGCGCGCCCTCGTCCTCCGAGCAGCGCCCGGTGAGCACCGCGAACCCGGTCGCGTGCCGGGCCAGCTCGGCGGTGAGCCGCGACTTGCCGATCCCCGGCTCGCCGGTGAGCAGCGCGAACCGGGTGTGCCCGGCCCGCGCCTCGGCGAGCAGGCCGGTCAGGGCGGCCAGCTCGGCGTCGCGGCCGGCGAGGGGCCAGTCGCGCGGGTCCGCGGCCGTGGGCCGCTCGCGGGGTGCCGGGTCCGGCGTGTGCGTGGTCGGGAGGTCCTGCCGCAGTACCGCGAGCTCGACCGCCCGCAGCGTCGCGCCCGGGTCGACGCCCAGCTCGTCGGCGAGCACCCGCCGGATGGCCTGGAGCGCGTCGATCGCCTCGGCCTGCCGGCCGGCCCGGCCGAGCGCCAGGGCCAGCAGCGCCCACAGCCGCTCCCGCAGCGGGTGCCGGCGCGCCTCGGCCTCCAGGGCGGCGGCCACGGTCGCCGGCTCGCCCAGCTCCAGGCGCACCAGCGCGAGGTCCTCGATGGCGACCAGCCGCAGCTCGGCCAGCCGGGCCCGCTCGGCGACGGCGGCCTCGGCCTCGTCCAGCTCCAGGTACGGGGTGCCCCGCCAGAGCGCGAGCGCGCCGCTGAGCCGGGACGCGATGGCGTCGAGCTCGGCCCGGTCCAGGCCCTCGGGCACCCTGGGCAGGTCACCGTTGCCCGGGGTCAGGCGGCGGTGGGCCGCGTCGACCGTGGCCGCGAACCGGTCGGCGTCGACGTCGTCGTCGGCGAGCCGCAGCGCGTACCCGGGCGGCACCGTCACCAGCACCGACGGCCGTCCGCGGGCGGCCCGGCCGGGCTCGACGACCCGCCGCAGCCCGGCGATGTACCCGTGCAGGGACGACAGCGGCGACGGCGGCGGGTGGTCACCCCAGAGCAGGTCGACGAGCGCGTCGACGGCCACGGCCCGCGGCCGGTGCAGCGCCAGCGCGGCGAGCACGGCCCGCTGCTTGGGGGCGCCGGCGTCGACGGGCTCATCGGCGTCGACGACCTCGACCGGACCCAGCACAGCGACCTTCACCGCCCGACCATAGGCGCGACCGGCCGCCTGTTCCGTCGGCTGCATGACGGTTGGCCGCTGGTTCCCGACTCGGTGCGCTGGAAGGCGGCGTCCGTCCACCGGGGCCGGACGCCGCCTCCCGCGTTCAGGACAGCGTCTCGGTGACGCCGCTGGTGAGCAGCGACTGGTAGTACGTGCCGCCGGGGTAGTACGTGGCCGTCGTGGTGCCGTCGGCCGCGTCGACCGCCCAGGCCACCGCGAAGGTCTGCAGCGCCGCCACGTTCTGCGGCTGGGAGCTGCCGTTCAGGACCGTGCACAGGCCGTCGGTGCTGGCGCCCTCGGCGTCGCAGTGCGAGCCGGTGGTGAGCCGGACCCCGAGGAACGGCCGGTCCAGGTCATTGACGAGCTCGGTCGTGCCGTTGCCGAAGCTGTTGGCGAGGTACGGCGGGGACGAGATCGCGTACACCGGCACGCTCGTCGGGTTGAGGCCGTTGAGCCCGGTGGCGAGGTTGGAGCCGACGGGCGACTTCACCGGGTCGAGCAGCTGGACGAGCTTGACCCGGACGAACTGGGACGGGTACGTGGTGCGCAGCCGGTTCGCGATGTACGCAACGGCCTCACCGCCGGCGGAGTGCCCGGCGATGACGTACCTGGTGGGCAGCGAGGTGCCGGACCGCCCGGCCGTGGCGGCGGCCGTGGCGTAGCTGCGGGCGAGCGCGCCGTTGGCGTTGCCCGCGTCGCCGAGCAGGGCCGCGACGTTGTTGAGGAACGGCGTGTTGTTGCCGATGTTGTTCACCGTGCAGCCGAAGATGTCGGCCGACGGCAGGGTGGGGGCGAAGACCACGAAGCCCGCGGTCGCGTAGTGCTCGGCCAGGTCGGCCAGGTTGCCGTTGGAGCGGGAGAAGCCGTGCTGGAGGTAGACCAGGCCCTTGGGGCTGGTGGTGGCCGGGAAGAACCAGTCCGCGGCCGGGTGGTACGTGAACGCCGCGCACTTGACGTCGACCGTGGAGCTGACCTGCGTCCAGGCCGGCGCCGCGTGGGCGGTGCCGGGCAGGGTGAGGGCGGCGGTGACGGTGAGGGCGGCGGCGAGAGCGGAGACGCGCTTGGCGAACATCGGATACAGCCTCCTGACGTGTATCGCTGAGTGATACGCCGTTTCCTTAATGGAAATTCACGCATCGTTGTTGGCAGGCTGTCAAGAGGCATCGACTGCCATTGGTGAAACCGGGGGGCCTTCGGCCGGCTCCGCGGGCGGTGTGGACCGGGAGCCCGGGGCGCACCCGTGGCTTGCCGGCGGGGTGCGGGCCGCGCTCGGCGCTGCAGGGTGGGCGGCGCGGGTTGCGAGGGCGCTGTGCGGGCGGGCGCGGCCAACGTCGGTGTCGGTGCGCGCTGCCGCGGCCAACGTCGGTGTCGGTGCGCGCTGCCGCGGCCAACGTCCGTGTCGGTGCGCGCTGCCGCATGATCACGAAGAGTTTCCGTACCCCCGGGTGCGAGAACTCTTCGTGATCATGGTGACCCCGGCGCGGGCGGTGCGTGGCCGGATCGGGCGCGAACCCCGCGACTGGCCGGGGTCGTGGGGTTGCGCCACGGGCGGGTGCGGCGGCTCAGGCCGGCGTGTAGTCGGTGAGCGCCAGGCGGGCCGTGCGCGCCCGGTACTCCGCGGCCGGGCCCGGCCAGTTGGTGACCACCCGGCCGGTGCCGGTGCGGTACCAGTTGGAGCAGCCCGTCCAGACGCTGCCCGTCAGGCGGTGCTGCATCTCGGCGTCGAACGACGCCGCGACCTCCGGCCGGACCTCCAGCGGGCCCCGCGCCGCGACCGCCCGCACGGCCTGGACGATGTACCGCGCCTGGGACTCGTGGAAGTAGACGACCGAGGTGTTGCCGGTGTTGGTGTTCGGGCCGTACATCAGGAACATGTTCGGGAAGCCGGGCACGGTGATGCCCAGGTGGGCGTAGGCGCCGTCGCGCCACTCGTCCGCGAGCTCGCGGCCGTCGCGGCCGGTGACGCGCAGCGGGGTCAGGAACTCCGTCGCGGCGAAGCCGGTCGCGTAGACCAGCAGGTCGCAGTCGTGGACCGCGCCGTCGACCGTGTGCACGCCGGCGCCCGTGATCCGCAGGACGTCGCCGGTGACCAGGTTGACGTGCGGGGCGCGCAGGGCGCGGTACCAGTCGCCGGTGAACAGGACCCGCTTGCAGCCCATCGCGTAGTCGGGCGTGACGCTGTCCCGCAGCCGGCCCGCCTGCCAGTACCGCTGCAGCGTCGAGACGGCGTGGACCAGGCGCCTCGACAGCGGGCGGCCCAGGACGGCGCGGCCGGTGACCACCGTGAGCAGCCAGGTGCCGGCGCGGGCGGCGCGCATCACGCCGGGGACGTGCCGGTTGACGGTGCGGCGGATCCGGCCGTACCGCCGGTTCGGCTTCGGCAGCGTCCAGGGCGCGGTGCGCTGGAACACGGTGACGCGCGCGGCCCGGCCGGCGATCGCGGGCACCAGCTGGATGGCGCTGGCCCCCGTGCCGATGACCCCGACGCGCCGGCCGGTGACGTCGATCGCCGGGTCCCAGCCGGCGGTGTGGGTGACCCGGCCGGCGAAGTCGTCGGCGCCGGGGATCGCCGGCAGGACCGGCTTGGACAGCTGGCCGGTCGCGGGCACGAGCACGTCGAACTCCGCCGTGCTGCCGTCGGCGAGCGTGAGCCGCCAGGCGGTGCCGGTCCAGGCCGCCGCGACGACCTCGGCGTCGAGGCGCAGGTGCGGCTCCAGGCCGAGGTCGCGCACGCAGCGGCGCAGGTACTCGAGGATCTCCGGCTGCGGCGGGAACCGCTGCGACCAGTCGGGGTTGAGCGCGAACGAGAACGAGTACAGCGGGGCGGGGATGTCGCACGCGCAGCCCGGGTAGGTGTTGTCACGCCACACGCCGCCGACGTCGCCCGCCTTCTCGAAGACGGTCACGTCGGTGAACCCGGCGCGCCGCAGCAGGTGGGCCGCGGCGATCCCGCCGAAGCCCGCCCCGATGATCGCCACGCTCGTCACGGCCGGAACCTAACAGGTAATTGGCGGGCGGCCAATAGGCTCAGCGACGCCGGCGCGGGGCCCCCAGCGTCGGGAACACCTGCTCGACCAGCGTGATGAGCGTCGTCGCGAGCAGGGTGTGGACCTGCGCACGGTCGAGCGCGCCGCGCTCCAGCCACTCGCGCGCGGTCGCCTTGGCCAACCCGCAATACGCCCGGATCATCGCCCGTAACTGCTCCCGATGCCGCCGGACGCCGGCCAGCCCGACCGCGACCAGGATGCTCTCGGCCGCGATCTCGTCGGCCTCGGCGAGCACCCGCTGGATGTCCGGGTCCCGCCCGACCCCGCCGCCGTCGACGGCCGCCAGCCAGGACGTGCTGTGCCGCGAGACGACGTCGAGGAACCAGGTGACGCTCGCGTCGACCCGGGTCGCGAGGTCGCCCTCGGGCAGTTGCTCGACGGCCACCTCGGGGATGGTCACGAGCACCCGGACGGCCTCGATGAAGAGCCCCTTCTTGGTGCCGAAGTAGTGGTTGATCAGCCCGCGCGCGACCCCGGCCGCGTTGGCGATGTCGGTCGTGGACACCTCCGCGTAGGGCCGCTCCCCGAACAGCCGCACCGCGCAGGACAGGATCTGCTCGCGCCGCTCGTCGGGCTCCAGCCGCCGCCCGCGCGGCGCGAGCTCGCCGATCGCATGCATGTCAGCCATTATCGCCGCCCGCCGGCTCCGTCCGGGGCACGCCAGGCGGTGTGACGGTACGCGGGCGGTACGCGGCGCTCTCGCCGCCCGGCGCGGCGGGGCGCTTCTCAGGCGCGGCGGGAGGGGCGGTCGGGTGGTGTGGTGGCGTGGCGCTCTCGCTGGGCTGGGCGCTGGGGTTGCCGGGAGGCTCGGGGCGCTTCCCGATCGTGGCCGGAGGTGCGGCCGGGTGGTGTGGCGGTGCGGCGCTCTTGCTGGGCTGGGTGGCTGCGTGGCCGGGAGGCTCGGGGCGCTTCCCGATCGCGGCGGGAGGGGCGGCGGGCTGCCGGGGCGTGCGGAGTTCGCCGGGGGCGCCCTCCGGGACGGCCGGGTGGTGGGGCGTGCGGAGTTCGCCGGGGGCGCCCTCCGGGACGGCCGGGTGGTGGGGCGCGACCGGGGCGAGCCGCTCGTACGGCCCGCCCAGGGGCGGCCGCGGGTCCGGCTCGCCCCGGTTCGGCCACAGCGACAGCGCCCGCTCGGCCAGCGCGCAGATCGTCAGCGACGGGTTGACGCCCAGGTTGGCCGTGATCGCCGAGCCGTCGACGACGTGCAGGCCGGGGTGGCCGAAGACGCGGTGGTACGGGTCGACGACGCCCGTCGCCGGGTCGGCGCCGATCGTCGCGCCGCCGATGAAGTGGCCGGTCACCGGGCGGTTGACCAGCTCGGTGACGGCGCCCAGGGGTACACCGTCGATCTTCTCGGCGACCCGGCGGGCGACCTCGTGGGCGACGGGCACGAAGACCGGGTTGGGCTCGCCCTCGCCCGGGCCGCTGGTGAGCCGCTGCCCGCCGAACGGCCCCCGCCGTGCGCGGACCGTGATCGAGTTGTCCTTCGGCTGCATCGCGAGCAGGACGATCGTCTGCTGCGACCAGCGGCGTACCCAGAACAGCCGGGGCCAGTCCCGCCAGCCTGCCAGGGTCCGGCCCAGGCCCGCCAGCCAGCGCGGGGTCCGGCCGGTGTCGTCGACGAGCACGGCGGCCATCAGGCCCAGGAGGTTGCTGCCCGGCCCGTACCGTACCGGCTCGATGTGCGTGTCGGCGTCCGGGTGGATCGACGACGTGATCGCCACGCCGTGGCTGAAGTCGGCATCCCGGCGGCGGGCGCGCGGGCCCAGGATCGACTCGGAGTTGGTGCGGCTGAGCTTGCCGAGGCGGTCCGAGAGGTACGGCAGGCGGCCGCGGCGGCGCATGTGGTGCAGCAGCCGCTGGGTGCCGACGGCGCCGGCGGCGAGCACGACCTGGTCCGCGGTGAACGTCCCCCGGCGGGTGCGCACCGTCCAGCGGCCGTCCGGGCCGGGGGCCAGGTCGGTGACGGTGGTGCGCTCGTGGACCGTCGCGCCCGCCCGCTCGGCGAGGTACAGGTAATTCTTGACCGTCGTGTTCTTCGCGCCGACCCGGCAGCCGGTCATGCAGGCGCCGCAGAACGTGCAACTGGTGCGGTCGGGGCCGGCGCCGCCGAAGTACGGGTCGGGCGAAGTCTCCCCGGGGCGTTCGGTGATGTGGACGCCCACCGGGGTCGGGCGGTAGGTGTGGGCGACGCCCAGGTCCGTCGCGACCGCCAGCAGGACCTCGTCGGCGCGGGTCGTGACCGGGTTGACCGTCACCCCGAGCATCCGGCTCGCCTGGTCGTAGTGCGGGTCGAGCTCGGCCTTCCAGTCGGTGATGCCCGCCCACCGGGCGTCCTCGAAGAAGATGTCCGGCGGCCGGTACAGCGTGTTCGCGTACCCGAGGGAGCCCCCGCCGACGCCGGCGCCCGACAGCACCAGGGCGTGGGGGAGCAGCGTCATCCGCAGGATGCCGTGGCAGCCGAGCGCGGGCGCGTAGAGGTAGTCGCGCAGCCGCCAGGAGGTCTTGGCGAACTCGTCGTCGGCGAAGCGCCGCCCGGCCTCCAGCACGCCGACGCGGTAGCCCTTCTCGGTGAGGCGCAGCGCCGCGACGCTGCCCCCGAAGCCCGACCCGATGACGACGACGTCGTAGTCGCTGGTCACCCAGTCACGGTGCCGGGTTGTTGTCGGGCTGTCAACAAGTACCATGCGGGCATGCGCCTGGTCCTGCTGCACGGCATCGGCAGCCGCCGGCAGCTGTGGCGCCCCGTGCTGCCCGCCCTCGAGGCGCACTTCGACGTGCTCGCCCTGGACTTCCCGGGGTTCGGTGCGGCACCCTCGGGCGACGGTGCCGACGTGCCTTGGTTCGCGGACTGGGTGGAGGACCTCGCGGGCGGGCCGTGCCACGTCGCCGGCAGTTCGATGGGCGGCGGCGTCGCCCTGGAGCTCGGCCGGCGCGGCTTCGCCCGGTCGGTCACCGCGTTCAGCCCGATCGGCTTCTGGGGCCCGCTGTCCCGCCGCTGGTGCCAGGTTTCCGTGACGGGTGCACGGGTCCTGGCCCGGTCGTTTCGTCCGGCTTTGCCGGGCCTGTCGGGGACGAGGGCCGGCCGCGTCGCGCTGTACGGCCTTTTCTTCGGCCACCCGACCCGCGTCGACCCGGCGGAGGGCGTGGACGACGCGGCCGCCCTCGCCGCCGCTCCCGGCTTCGCCGCCGCCAGGGCCGCCTTCGCCCACCACCGCTTCGGGGACCCGGGCGCCCTGCCGGGCATTCCGGTGACGATCGCCTGGGGCAGCCGCGACGCGATCCTCCCGGCGTACCAGGCCCGCCGTGCCCGTCGCATCCTGCCGTCCGCCCGCCACGAGCGGCTGCCCGGCTGCGGCCACCTGCCGTTCGCGGACGACCCGGCGGGAACGGCCCGCCTCATCAGGGAGACCGCCGGCTTCACGGCCTGAGTCGGCCGTGGAACGTCTTGGCAGATCGTTTCCACGGTCACCTCGGCGCGCATGAGGCCCGCGCGTGAGGCGCGGATGTGAGGCGAGCGCGCGAGGCCTGACCCGTGGGGTGCGGGCGCGAGGTCTGGGCGCCAGGCGCGGGTGCGAGGCGGGGGCGTGACGTGCGGGCGCGAGGCCTGGCCGCTGGGCGCGGGCGCGGGGCCTGGCCACCGGGGTGCGGACGTGAGGCGCGGGCGCGGGGGCCGCAGCGGGGCCCAGGTGTGAGGCGTGGGTTTGAGGCCTGGCCGTAGGCCCGAGCGCGTGGCCCGGCCCCCGGTCGGCCCCGGACCGGCCCGGGCCGGCGCGGGGGCGCATGTGTCGCCGTCGTAACGAGGTCGCGGCGAAACCCAACAACGCCTGACCGGACGGTTGACAACGCGACCTCGTGACGCCTTAATGACGTTACCACCGAAGAAACGCCGTTCCACTCTGCGAAACAGCCCGGCTGATCGGTGGCCAGCCCGCTGCGGTTCCACCACCAGAGAGGAAGCGATGGGAACCCACTCCAGATTGGCCGTGGCCGGAGCCCTAGGGCTCACCGCGGCCATCGCCTTCGGCGGCGCGACCGCCCAGGCGTACGGGCCGACGGCGAACACGCTCGGATGTCGCATCTACTTCAGCGACGCCGGGACGGGCACCTCGCCGACGACGTGGAACGACACGTTCGCCCTCACCCAGACGCCGGCCACACCGGCGCCCGGGCAGACCGTCACGGTCACCTTCACCGCCGTGGCGGGGCCCAACAACGGCCCCGTCCCGCTCAATGCGGGTGACGTGCCGGTCGCGGTCAAGCTTGCGCTGGGCGGCTCCCAGTCCGGGACCGTCACGCTCAACATGGCCACCTACCCGGCGGCCGCGGCGCCCGCAAGCGCCCCGCTCGGCCCGATCACCGCCACCGGCACGTACGTCGCCGGGGGGACGGGCGCCGCCACGCTCACCGTCACGCAGGTCCAGTTCAACAACTCGACCGCCAAGACCTACTGCTCGAACGCCGGCGACCGCGACCACAAGGCGGCGCCGGAGGCGAGCACGATCGTCGAGAGCTTCAGCGTGTTCGGTGGCGGGACCACCATCACCTCCATCACCGGCCAGACCGTCACGAACGCGGCCCGGGCCGGCAACACCATCAACTTCTCGGTGTCGGGGATGGCGTCCAGCGCCGGCCTCACCGCGACGTTGAAGGACGCCGGCGGCAACGGCACGGGCGAAGGCAGCGGCACCGGCACCACCGACGCCACCGGCGCCGGCACCGGCACGCTGGTCGTCCCGTCCGGCGCCACGACCGGCGCCCGGACGCTGTCGGTCTCCGACGGCACCAACACCGTCACCCGGCCGATCACCATCCTCGGCGCCCCGGCCATCTCCATCACGCCCAGTGGTGGCGGGGCGGGCACCGCGGTGGCGGTCACCGGCACCAACTGGAACCCGGGCAGCACGGTCACCGTCCGGGGCTACCAGGCGGGTGCGCCGCCGCCCCCGGCGACGGCTGACGCGGCGGTCACCGCGACCGCGACCGCGACCGGGGCGGTCACCGCCTCGTTCACGGTCAACGACCCGACCACGGCGTACATCGGCGCTTCCTCGGGCGCGGGCCCGAGCACGCTGTTCGCCGTCGCCACCTGGACGGCCTCGGCCGACTCCTGCGTGGCGAAGGCCGGCGCGGCGACCACCGGCTCCTGCAACCTCACCTACAACCTGTCCCAGACGGTGACGGCGGGCAACCTCGCGATGTCGCGCGCCGCCGGCTCGGGCAACGTGCCGCTGAGCGGGGTCACGCTCAACGGCACCGTCCAGAACGGCACCGGCGCGCTCGCGCCGATCACCGTGACGGACTTCCGCGGTACCACCTTCGGCTGGAGCCTCGTCGGCTCGGTGAGCGACTTCACCGGTACCCCGGGCGGCACCATCCCGAAGGCGAACCTCACCTGGACGCCGACGTGCACGGCCACCGCGGGCTTCACCAACGCGGTCACCGCCACGGCCGGCTCCGCCGGTGCGGTCGACGGCTCGACCCTGTGCTCGGCGCCGGCCAACGCCGCCGGCACCGGTGGCAGCTTCGACGCCGCCGCGGCGCTCAACCTGCAGGTCCCGGCCTTCCAGCTGGCCGGCAGCTACTCGGCCACGCTCACGATCACGCTGAGCTGACCAGACCGGGGTGGGGGTCCTGCCGGGCCCCCACCTCAACCACGCCGAGGAGGCGACATGCGCACGAAGCTGGCACTGGTCGTGATCGCACTGGTCATGTGGCCGGGCGCCGCCTACGCCGCCGACAACGGCGAGTGGTCCGTCGCGCCCACGCCACCGGCCGACGCCGGCCCGGCGCCCCGGCAGTACTTCTTCCTGGAGTCCGCCCCCGGCACCTCCGTGCAGGACTCGGTGCGCGTCGCCAACCTCGCCGACCACCCGCGGGTGTTCCGCATGTACGGCGCCGACGCCTACAACACCCCCCGCGACGGCGGCTTCGGCCTGCGCACCCAGGACCAGCAGCAGACCGACATCGGCGCCTGGACCCAGGTCGGCGCCGTCACCGTCAACGTCCCGGCGAAGACCCGGGTCGACATCCCGTTCGTCATCACCGTGCCGGCCAACGCGAGCCCCGGCGACCACGTCGGCGGCATCGTCGCGATGGAGGAGCAGCCCGGCGCGACGACGAAGCAGGGCGGCGTCGACGTCACCGTGCGCCGCGCCGTCGCGGCCCGCGTCTATCTGCGCGTCAGCGGCCCCGCCGTGCCCGGCCTCTCGGTCACCGGCGTACGCCTGCGCCACGCCACGCCCTGGCTGCCGTCCACTGTGGAGGGTGGCTGGGCCTGCGTGGTGACCAACACCGGCAACCTGCACCTGCCGCCGAAGATCACCGTGACGGTGACCGGGCTCTTCGGCCACGCGGTCCGCCGGCGCACCACGGTCCCGCAGGTCGACCTGCTCCCGGGCGCGCGGACCGAGCTGAGCGGCACCGTCGACGGCGTCTGGCCGTTCGACATCGTCACCACCCGGGTCACGGCGGTCGCCGACGGTGGCGTCACGTCGACCGCCACCGACCGGACCTTCGTGGTGAGCTGGCCCGTCGTCGGCCTCCTCCTCGCCGGTGCCGGCTGGCTCATCTGGTACCGCCGGCGCCGCGCGAAGGCCGTCAGGGTCGTCGCGCGCCGCCGCCGCAGCGATCCCGTGGCGGCCGGATGAGGCGCACCCTGACCGTCCTGTGCGGGCTGGCGATCCTGCTGGCGGCCGCGGCGCGCCCCGCTGCGGCCGACGGCCTGGACGCCACCGTCAGCGTGCCCGAG
Source organism: Dactylosporangium sp. NPDC005572 (assembly GCF_040605515.1). NCBI lineage: Bacteria > Bacillati > Actinomycetota > Actinomycetes > Micromonosporales > Micromonosporaceae > Dactylosporangium > Dactylosporangium sp. NPDC005572. The sequence continues at coordinate 11,802 of NZ_JBEXCY010000122.1, forward strand.
GCCCGCGCCGGCGACACCGTCACCGTGCGCGGCAGCGGCTGGCCCGCCGGCCAGCTGCTCCAGCTGGTCACCTGCGGCGAGCTCGCGCTGACCGGCTCCGGCGCGTGCGACATGCGCCTGGCCCTCGCGACCCCGGTCCGCGACGACGGCACGTTCAGCGTCCAGCTGCGCGTCGGTGACCCACCCCGCCCCTGCCCGTGCGTCATCCACGTGGCGATGGTCGGCACCGGCGTCGCCGGGCACGTCGACGTCCCGCTCGCCGTCCCCGGCCACGCCACCGGGCCGGTGCCGCAGGCCGGCGCGACCGTGTCCCGGCTCGAGGTCGTCAGCGTCCGGCTCGACGGCCGCCCGCGGTGGACCGAGTGGTTCGGCGCCGAGGCCGACCGGACCCTGGTGTACCAGGTCCGCAACCCCGGCGCCCAGACCCTGCGCGACCTGCCGTTCAACGTGCGGGTCGGCAGAGGAGGCCCGGGAGGCGGCGGCGACCCGGCCCCGGCCCCGCCGTCCGGGGAGCTGCGCCCGGGCGAGACCCGCGAGCTGCGCGCGCCGGTGACCGTCCCGTTCGCCGCGTTCGGCCGCTACCAGGTGCACGCCGACATCGCCGGCCTCGGCGCCGCCTCGGTGCCGTACGACGCCTACCCGTGGGGGCTCGTCGCCCTCAACGTCGTCGGCGTCGCGCTCATCGTGTTCGGCGCCTACCGCCGGATCAGGTTCTACCGGGCCGGGGGCGGGCGGCAGCCGCTCCCGGCGGGCGACGACCCGTTCCTGCTGCCGCCCGTCGTGCGGGTGCCGTCCCTCGGCGCGGTCCTCGTCTTCGACGACGCCCCCGGCGTGCGGCGGCTGCGCCGGCAGGCCGGCGCCCAGGTCAGCGCGGCGACCCTGCGGGAGCTGCTGGCCGACCCCGACGCCGGCCCGCACACCGCGGTCGTCGACCTGGCCGCGCTCGACCGGGTGCTCGGCACCGCCGACGACCCACGGACCAGGGACACCGCGGTCGTCGACCTGACGGCCCTCGACGAAGTCCTGAACACACCGGCCAGGCAGACCAAGTGGAGGTTCTGGCGTGCGGATCGCTGACCCGTCACTCCTCGTGCGCGCGACCGCGGCGGCGGTCCTCGCCGTCGTCGCGTTCGCCGGCTGCTCGGCCGTGATGCCCGGCGCGCGGGACAAGGCCGACCAGGGCAGCACCTCGGGCCCTGGGCCCGGCGTCACCGCCGACTCGGTGAAGGTCGTGTTCGTCGGCGTCGACCTGCGCTCCACGTCGAGCATCACCGGCTTCCGGACCGCCGACGCCGGCGACGGCGCCAAGCAGGCCAAGGCCCTGGAGGCGTGGGTCAACGCCAACGGCGGCATCGCCGGGCGGAAGATGACCGCGGTCTACCGCAACTACGAGGCCTCCGACGACTCGCCCGCCGCCGAGGAGCGGCTCTGCAACCAGATCACCCAGGACGACAAGGCGTTCGCCGTCGTCCTGACCGGGCAGTTCCAGGCCAACGCCCGCCCCTGCTACGCCCAGCGCCGCACGCTGGTGCTCGACGCCACCCTGGTCGCCGACGACCACGACACCTTCACCAGGCTCTCCCCGTACCTCTGGTCCGCCAGTTACCCCGACTACGACGAGTTCGTGCGGGCCTTCCTGGGTAGCCTCGACCAGCAGGGCTACTTCGCCGGGGAGAACAGCGCCGGGGTCGTCGCCGCCGACACCCCGCCCAACCGCGCGGCGTACGAGCGGCTCGCGGTACCGGCGCTGCAGCAGCTCGGCGTGACACCCACCGTCGCCTGGATCGACACCACCGACCTCGGCACCCTCAACGCCGGCCTCAACCAGGCGGCGGTCGACTTCCGGGCCAAGGGCATCGACCGGGTGTTCTTCCTCGGCGGCGCCCGGATGGCGCCGTTCTTCCTCACTGTCGCCGCTGCGCAGAGCTTCACCGCGCGCTACGCCCTGTCCAGCTTCGACAACCCCAGCTTCCTGGTGAACAATCCGTCGACCATCCCCCGCGAGGGCCTCGAAGGGGCGGTCGGTATCGGCTTCAACCCGAGCCAGGACGTCCCGGACAGCGTCTACGGGTTCCCGGCCACCGACGCCGAGCGCGAGTGCATCGGCATCTTCGCGGCCGCCGGCGAGCGGTTCGCCACCCGGGAGAACGCCCGCGTCGCCTTCACCTACTGCGACGCGGTCCGGTTGCTCAAGGCCGGTGCGCAGACCCTCGGGCCGAACCTCAACGCCGCCGGCTGGTCGTCCGCGGTCCACGCGCTCGGCACGACGTTCGTGCCCGCCACCGGCTTCGCCGGCCTGCTCGGCCCCGACCGCTTCGCCGCGGCCAACGGGTACCGCGCGATGGCCTACGACGGCGGCTGCACGTGCTTCACCTACCAGGGTGCGGAGGTGCCCTTTGCGGGCTGACGCGCTGTCCTGCACCGGGATCGACGCCGGCTACGGCCCGGTGCAGGTCCTCTACGGCGTCGACGTGCGCGTCGGCGAGGGCGAGATGGTCGGCGTCTGCGGCCCCAACGGGGTCGGCAAGACCACGCTGCTGCGGGTGCTGTCCGGCCTGCAGCGCCCGGCCGCCGGCCACGTGCTGCTCGGCGGGCGCGACGTCACCGGCGTGCCGGCCGCCAGAAGGGTCCGGCTCGGGCTGTCCACAGTGGTCGGCCAGCAGGCGTTCGGCACGCTCACCGTGACCGAGAACCTGCGCATGTACGGCTACCCGCTGCGCCGGCGCGGCCCCGGCCTGCGCGACGCGGTCGACGGTGCGTTCGCCGTCTTCCCGCGCCTGTACGAGCGCCGCGACCAGCTCGCCTCCACCCTCTCCGGCGGCGAGCGGCAGATGCTGGTGCTCGCCAAGACGCTCATCCAGCGGCCCCGGGTGCTGCTCATCGACGAGTTCTCGCTCGGCCTGGCACCGGTCGTCGTCGGCGGCCTGCTGGAGCTGGTGCGCCGGCTCAACCGGCTCGGCACCGCGCTCGTCGTCGTCGAGCAGTCGGTGAACGTCGCACTGTCCCTCGTGGACCGCCTCTACTTCATGGAGAAGGGCGCCGTCGTCGCCGAGCACACCGCCGCCGGCCTGGCCGACCGCCCCGACCTCGTCCGGGCCCTGATGCTGGGCGGCCACGCATGACCATCGTCCTCGACCGGGTCGTCCTCGGACTCTTCACCGGCCTGACCTATGCCCTCCTGGCCGTAGGCCTGGTGCTGGTGTATCGCAGCAGCCGCTTCGTCAACTTCGCCCACGGCTCGATCGGCGTCTTCGGCGCCGCGGTCCTCGGCCGGCTCGTCACCGGCCAGGGCCTGCCGTACTGGCTGGCGTTCCCGGCGGCGATGCTGGTCGCGGCGGGCGTCGGCGCGGGCATCGAGGCCGGCGTCGTGCGCCGCCTGCGGCACCGCCCGCGGGTCGTCGGCATGATCGCCACCCTGGGCCTGTCGCAGTTCATCCTCGTCGTCGCGCTGCTGGTGAACCGGCAGGGGGTCAGCGGGGCGACCTTCCCGCGGCCGCCGGGCCTGCCGTCGTTCACCATCGGCCGCACCCCGGTCGGGCCGGCCTTCACGGCGATGCTGATCCTCACGCCGGTACTGCTGGCGGCTCTGGCACTGTTCCTCAAGCGCACCCGCTACGGGCTGGCGATCCGGGCCGCGGCCGACCAGCCCGACGCGGCGACGCTCGACGGCGTCCCCGCCGCGCGGATGGCGACCATCGCCTGGGCGGTCGCGGGCGGCGTCGCCGCGTTCTCGGCCATCCTGGTCACCCCGACGCAGGGCGCCCAGTCGATCGACTCGCTCGGCCCCGACCTGCTCCTCAAGGGCCTCGCCGGCGCCGTGATCGCCCGGCTGTCGTCGATCCCGATCGCGTTCGCCGCGTCGCTCGGCATCGGTGTCCTCGAACAGTTCCTGCTCGCGCACGCCGGCGGCACCGGCCTGGTGCAGGTCGTCCTCGGCGCCACGATTCTCGTCGCCCTGCTGCGCCAGCCGCGGCTGAGCCGGCGCGACGCCGACGAGCGCGGCTGGACCCGCGGCGGCGCCGCCCCGCTCACCGGCCCGTGGCCGGTACGCCACCTCGGGCTGCTCGTCGCCGGGGCCGGGTTCGCGGTGGCCGCGGCCCTGGCGTACGTCGTCGACAACGAGACCGCCTCGGCCCTCACCACCATCGCCGGGTTCACCCTCGTCGGCCTGTCGGTGCTCGTCGTCACCGGCGTCGCCGGGGAGCTGTCGCTGGGCCAGTTCGCGTTCGCCGGCATCGGCGGCGCCGTCTCGGTGCGGGTCGGCGGGGACACCGGCAACTTCTTCCTCGGCGTCGTCTGCGGCGCGGCGGCCGCGGCCCTGGCCGCCGCGCTCGTCGGCGTCCCCGCGCTGCGGCTGCGCGGCCTGGCCCTCGCCGTGACCACGCTCGCCTTCGCCCTCGCCACCACCTCGTACCTGCTGCGGCGCGACTGGCTGCTCGGCTCGGGCGTGCCCAGCCCCAAGCCGGACTGGGCCGGCTACACCCTCGACGTGGCCGCCGACTACTACCTGTTCGCGCTGATGATGCTCGGGATCGGGCTGTGGCTGACCGCGAACCTGCGCCGCGGCGGCTTCGGCCGGCTGCTCACCGCGCTGCGCGACAACGAGGAGGCGGCCCGCGCGCTGACCGTGCCGGCGCCGCTGCGCAAGCTGCAGGCGTACGCGGTCGCCGGCGCCCTCGCCGGCCTCGGCGGCGCGGTCATCGGCCACGGCCAGAGCCAGCTCACGGTGAACAGCTTCCCGGCATCGGCGAGCATCGACGTGGTGGCGCTGACCGTGGTCGGCGGCATCGCGCTGCTGGGCGGCCCGCTGCTCGGCGCGCTGGCGATCGTGGGCATCCCGGCGTTCGCGCCGCTCGGCATCCCGGGACAGGCGGCGCTGACGCTGGGCTGGCTCCTGGTCGTGATCCTGCTCCCGGGTGGCCTGGGCGGCCTGCTCGTCAAGGCCCGGGACCTGCTCGCGGCCCGCTTGCCGCACCGTCCTGCGGCTCCTGCGGTGGCCGCCGGACCACCGCCGGGCCGGCACTCGACCCCGGTCGTGGCGCTGCCGCCGCGGACCACCCCGGCGCCCGCACCCGGGACGCCGCTGTTGTCGGTGCGCGGGGTCGCGAAGTCCTACGGGGGCGTCACCGCCGTTGCGGGTGTGTCGCTCGACGTCGCGGCCGGGGAGGTCGTCGGGATCATCGGGCCCAACGGCGCCGGGAAGACCACGTTCTTCGAGATCCTGGCGGGGTTCGTGCGGCCTGACGGCGGTACCGTCGGATTCGCCGGACGCGACGTGACCCGGTGCTCGCCGGAGCGGCGGGCCAGGCTCGGGCTCGTCCGCTCGTTCCAGGACGCCCGGCTGTTCGCGACGATGACCGTCCTGGAGACGGTGATGACGGCGGGGGAGCGCACCGCGCCGAGCCGGCTCGTCGTCTCCGCGCTCGGCGCCGGGCTGGCCGAGCGGCGCAAGGCCGCCCGGGCCGCCGAGCTCATCGACCTCATGGGCCTGTCCGCCGTGGCCCACACGCAGGTCGGGGCGCTGTCGACGGGCACCCGGCGGATGGTCGAGCTCGCCTGCCTCCTCGCCCTCGAACCGGCCCTGCTGCTGCTCGACGAGCCGTCCTCCGGCGTCTCGCAGGCCGACGGCGTCGCCCTCGGCGACCTGCTGCTGCGCATCCACCGCGAGCTCGGCACCACGCTGCTGATCATCGAGCACGACCTGCCGCTGCTGTCCCGGCTCGCCGGGCGGCTCGTCGCGATGGACCGCGGGCGGGTCATCGCCGACGGCGCCCCCGACGCCGTCCGTGCGCACCCGGACGTGGTGCGGGCCTACCTCGGTACCGATGAGGCCGCGGTGCACCGGTCCGGCCCGGTCATCGCCGCCGACCCCCAGATGAGGAGTTCCCGATGAGACACCGGCTCGCCCTCCTGGCCGCGCTCCTGGTGGCCGCGCTCGGCATTGTGGTGCCGCTGGGCGCGTCGCCCGCCTGGGCCGCGCCGACGCTCAGCGTCAGCAGGACCACCGGCCTGGCCGACGGTACATCGGTGACCGTCAACGGCAGCGGCTTCACGCCCAACCTCAAGCAGATCGCCGTCGGCCAGTGCATCGAGAACATGAAGGGCCCGACCGACTGCAACCTCGCCGGCGGCGCCCAGTTCGTCAACGCCGACGCGTCGGGCAAGCTGCCCCAGGTCACGATCAAGCTGGCCCGGAAGTTCGGGACCTTCGACTGCACCCAGCGCACGTGCGTCGTCGCCGCCCAGATCCTGCCGTCGGGCAACAACGGCAGCGAGGTCGAGAAGAACAAGGTCGCCGTCAAGCTGACCTTCGGCGCCGCGGCCGCACCCACGACCACCGCGGCCGCGGCCGCCACGGCGGAGGCGACCGCGCTGCCGAAGACCGGCCCCGGCGACGAGCCGGTGGTGGTCGTGCTGGCCGGCACCGCCCTGCTGTTCCTGGGCGTCGGCCTGCTCGTCGTCCTCCCGGCCCGCCGGCGCCGCGCGAGGGCGGTGACCGGATGAGCGCGGCGCGCCGCATCGCGCTCGCCGCGGCCGCGTCGCTCGGCGTGCTCGGTGTCGCGGTGCCGGTCCTCGCGGCCGGCCCGGCCCAGGCGTCCCTCGGCTGCCGGCTGTACTTCGGCGACATCGGCGCGGGCCAGTCGCCCACGACGTGGAACGACACGTTCACGCTGACCGCGACGGCGTCCGCCGGCAGCGCGTCGGTGACGTTCAAGGCCGACGCCGGCCCGCTGAACGGCCCGGTCCCGCTCGGCCCCAGCACCGTCCCCGTCCGCGTCGTCGTGGCGCTGAGCGGCGCGCAGGAGGGCACGGTCACCCTCAACCAGGCGAACTACCCGGCCGCGGACCGCGCGGCGGAGGTGCCGCTCGGCCCGGTCACCGCCACGGGCACCTTCACCCCGACCGCCGCGGGCACGGTGACGCTGACCGTCCGGCAGGTCGTCTTCGCCAACACGACCGCGACGACGTACTGCTCGGCCGGCGGCGACCGCGACCACAAGGCGTCCCCGGTGGCCACCCCGATCGTCGAGACGCTCACCGTGACGACGCCGGGCACGCCGTCGCCGTCACCGTCGCTGTCCCCGTCGCCCTCTCCGTCGGCGTCGCCCTCGCCGTCACCGTCGTCCCCGTCACCGTCACCGTCGGTCTCCACGTCGCCGGCCGAGGTCGAGACCCCGCCGGAGAACTTCGGCCCGAAGCAGGTCACGATGCAGTGCAGGACCCTGTCGACGATCCGCGACTGGACCGCGACCCACACCCTGACGATGTCCCCGGCCAACCCCGGCTACGGCGCCACGGTCACCGTGACGTACAAGTTCGACAACGGCGGCAGGAACGGCCCGGCCCCGATCGCGGCCGGTGACCTCCGGCCGACGGCGAAGATCAAGATCGGCGGCGCCCAGACCGGCACGCTCGCGCTGGCGGGCCCCGCCTACGGCGCGATCGACCCCCAGGCCACCGTCCCCGGCGCGAGCCTGACCGGCCAGTTCACCGCGACGACACCGGGCCTGGTGACCCTGACGGTGTCCGACATCCTCTTCGACCACCCCCAGGTCGACACCGAGTGCAACGGCGGCGCCGACCCGGTGGAGAGCCCGAAGGACACGACGATCGTCGCCAGGTTCACCGTGAGGTCGTCGTCGGCCCCGCCCGGCCAGCCGGCCCCGACGCTGCCGAAGACGGGCGGCGACGGCGGCCTGCCGGTGCTGGTCCTGTGGGGCTCGGCGCTGCTCCTGCTGGGCGTGGGCGCGGTCCTGGTGGTCCCGGCGGCCCGGCGCAGGATCGGCGCCCCGTAGACCGCGGCGGCGGCCGGTGCTCCGGTCACCCGCCGGTCCCGGCCGCCGCCGTTCGGGTCGCTCCGGTCGCTCCGGTCGCTTCGGGAGTCCTGCATCACACCTTCGGCGGCCAGGGGGTCCGGTTGTCCCGGCCGTTCCAGGTGCAGCCCATCACGACGGGCTCGTCGAGCTGGAGCTTGCTGCCCGCCGGGTGCGCCTGGTGGGCCACGGTCCAGACCGTGGCCCGGTCGATGTACCTGATCTCGGGGTCCAGTGACACCGCGACCACGTTGTCGTACCCCAGGCGCTCCAGCCGGACCATCGCCGACTGACAGTTCATGCCCACCAGCATCGGCAGCTGGCCGATCGCCTGCACGCCGGAGCGCACCCCCGGGCCGTCGCGTGACGGGTCCTCGGTCGCCGTCGCGTCGGCCGCGGTGGCACCCCCGGGCGTGGACGAGTAGCGGATGCTGTTCACGGACAACCACGCAAGCAGGATCGCCAGGACGACGACCGCCGGGACGAGCATTGCCGCGCCCTGCCCGGCACTGACGGCCCGCGCCGGCGACCCGGTTGCCGGGGCGGCCGGCGCGGGCGGGCGACGGCGATGGGCCGGGCGATGGCGGTGGGCCGGACGATGGCGATGCACCCCGCGGTGGCGAGACATGGAAGACCCCGTACGTTCGGTACCGGCACGCCGGCCTGCTCGTACTGACCGTAGCGGGACGGGCCGGGCCGTAGGCCGACATCGACAAAGTCCAAGGCCCCGGGCGGTTACGGGCTGATCAGCGTGAGCGTCAGCGTGCTCGTGTAGGTACCCCTGGGTGCGGTGTCCGGAATCCAGAGCACCATCGCCGCCGACACGGTCTGGGTGCCGAGGCCGCTGCCGGCGGGCGCGCCGGCGAGGGTGGCTCCCGATCCGGCGAGCCCGCTGCTGGCGGGCACCTGCATGCGCGGTGCGACCGCAGGTCCGGCGACGGGTGTGCCTTCGGCGTCGCTCGCGGCGGCCACGAGCGCCGGTGTCCAGCCGAGGTGGACGCTGGAGACGGTGGTCCCGCCGGCGACGAAGTCGGCTGCCTGGCCGGTGAGGGTCCAGCCGGGCTGGTCGGGTCGGGTGTCGGCGACGCTGATGCCGGTGAGCTCGCCGGTGAAGACCCAGGCGTGGCGGTGCCCGGTCGGGTCGGTGGCCTGCGCGGGGTGGCCACCGGGCGCAGCGGGATCGAGCTGCCGCAGTTGTACCGCGGTGCCGCCCGCCACCTGCAGTGCCACGCTGCCCTGGTAGGGGGCGGTCTGGTTGTCGCCGTCCACCGGCACGCCGGCGGTCGTCGGGCCGTTTCCGTCGCAGGACGAGGCGTTGGTCAGGTCGACATCGGGATCGGCGGCCTGCAGGGTGCGGATCTGCTCGAATCCGGCCCGGACGAGGTTCGCCGGCAGCCGCGCGTAGCCGACCGCGCCCAGGCCGGTCTGGCCCGCGCAGAGACCGTACGCGAGGAACTCGGCGAGCGTCTGGCGCTTGGCGGTGTTCATCCGCGCGTCCTGGGCGTTCGTGCCGGTCGGCAGGATGACGTACGAGTACGACGACAGCGGGTACGCGTCGCGCTCCGGCGCGATGTAGACGTTGTCCAGGTTGGCCACGAGGTAGGTCGGCGAGGCCCGGTTGATGTCGATCATCGCGTGGGTCAGCGCGGTCGTGACGTTGTCGGCCGTCGGCGCGACGAAGGAGCCGGCCGCGTTCTGCACGTTCGCGACGGGGTAGTTCGCCGCCAGGGCGTACGAGTACTCGTTGTAGCCGATCGCGCCGTTGGCCGAGGCGGCGGTGACCGCGTTCATGACGCCGTCCGAGCCGTTCCGGGCGGTCATCCGGCCCCCCACCGGGCCGAAGTACGAGGTCGCCGCCGGTGTCCGGCCGGTGTAGGCGCCCCACTCCGCCGGGAACTGTCTGGCCAGGTACCTCGTGAAGTGCCAGGTCGCGCCGGAACCCTCCGAGTGCACGACCGGCAGGATGTCCAGCGACGGCAGCACCCGCCCGCCGTTGTCGGCGGTGATGGCCGGGTCGTTCCAGTTGGTGATCTGGTTGGTGAAGATCCCGGCGAGCGTCTGCCCGGACAGCCGCAGGTCGCGCACCAGCGTGCCGTTGACCCGGATCTGATACGGGAACGAGGTGCCGCCCGCCACGATCGGCAGGTAGGCGAAGGGCCGGCCCTGGCTGGTGTCGTTCACACCGGTCAGCGGGTCGAGGCCCTGGAACGGAAGGTCGCTGACCGCGAAGTCCGACGCGAGCGCCGCGAAGTCCCTACGGCCGGTCGACGAGCCGGTCGGCGTGTAGTCGGCCTGCAGCCCCTGCCGCTGGACGTCGGCCACCCACCGGTTGAGCGCGCTCGCGGCCCACGAGGAGCCTGTCCCCGTGATCCGGGCGTGCGCCGCGCCCCACGCCGGCGAACTCGCCGTGACCGTCGCGGCCACCAGCACCATCGTCACGAAACCTGCCTGGAGCCGTCTGCGGCGCACGTGGTCCCCCTCCACCGGTGAACCCAGAGTCGATCGCGACCGGACGTCGGGCTCGTACCCCGGCGGCCAACGCCCGGCAAACGCCGGACACCGGCGCGGGGGTCAGCATCCGGCGATGCATGATCTCCTGCGTGCCGCCGGGCTGGCGGACGACCGGGCCCACGAGTACGACGTCGACGGTGAGCGCCTGGTCGTGGTGCGGCTCGACGGTGCCGCCGAGGAGGTCCGCCGGCGGGTCCGTGCCGCGCTGACCGGCCACTATCCGGTGCTGCTGATGGACACCACGGACCTGGACCGCGACTTCTTCCGGACCGGCGACCGGCAGCGCACACCCGCCGACGTGCTCGCCCGAGCGGCGGCCGTCGACCTGGATGCCCACGTCGCGCGGTGGAGCGGGAGGTGGGACGCCGAGACCCTGGGCGAGGGCGACGAGGGGTACTACCTCGACGCCTATGACGTCCGCTGATGCGGCTCGACCACTGGACGCTCTACGACCGCCCCTGACTCGTCCGCGCCTCGTACGGGCGCCGGGGCGTGGTGAGATGGCGGGTGAGTCCCGGCGGAGCCGCGATGGGACGCCGATGGGAGATTCGGCCGGGGCCGCCGCAACGGCCCGGCCCGGGACGCGGGCCGAACCTACGCTGATGCCGTGTCCGTCGAAGTCCCACGGGTCGACCGGGCGACCAGCGTCATCGCCGCGGGCGACGACGCCTCCACGCCCGTGTTCGTCGATACCACCGGCCGTCGTCGACGGCGAATCCGGCTGCTCTGCAACGTGGTGGGTGCGGCGGCGCTGACCTACGTGGCGCTCGTGCCGGCCGCCGTGCTGCTCGTCGGCGGCCCGCTGCAACCGTTCCGGCTGCTGCCGATGCCGGAGCCGGCGCGGTCGGCGTCCGCGGCGCCAGGTGCGACGCCCGGCGTGTCCCCGGCCAACCGGCCGGCCGGTGCCGGCAAGCGGACCCCCGGCGGCCGGCCGCCCGGCAGCAGCCCGTCGCCCGGCGCGTCCGCCACGGCCTCCGGCAGCCCCTCGGCCACCCCGGGGCCGTCCGTGCCGGCGAGCGGCACACCGCGGCCCAGCAGTACACCGAGCGGCTCCCCGAGCGCGTCCCCGAGTGGTTCGCCAAGCGCCTCGCCGAGTGCGTCGCCGAGCGCCGTGGTCGTCGCGAGCCCGGCGTGACCGGACCACGGAAGCGCCGGTCGGTCAACCGGCTGGTCTTCGGCATGGTCGTGCTCGTCGTGATCGTCGGTGCGCTGCTCGTCGACGCCTACGCCGGCGCCGCGTTCCAGCCCGACCACACCGCGGGCGCGGGCCGGCGGTCCACGGTGCCGGAGACGGTGACCAAAGGCGGCCCGGTCATCGACACGCGCAACGGCCAACTCCGCACGTACCGGCTGCCGGTCAAGACCATCGCGCTCACCTTCGACGACGGGCCGGACCCCTGGTGGACACCGCGCGTCATGGAGGTACTGCGCCGTCACGGCGTCCACGCCACGTTCTTCGTGCTCGGCGCGCGGGCGGCCCGGCACCCGGGCATCGTCGCCGACCTCGCCCGCGACGGTCACGAGATCGGTGTCCACTCGTTCACCCACCCGCACCTCGAGCGCCTGCCGCGGTGGCAGCGGGAACTGGAGTACTCGCAGGCCCAGCTCGCCGTCGTCCGCGCCACCGGCCGGAAGTCGGCCCTGCTGCGGCTGCCGTACACGTCCGGCCCCGGTGCGGTCGACGACGCCAGGTGGGGCCTGGTCCGCGAGGCGGGCGAGCTCGGGTACCTCACCGTCATGGCCGACACCGACAGCCAGGACTGGCGCGGCGCCGGTGCCGACGCGATCGTCCGCGCCGCGACTCCGCAGGGCGACTGGGGCTCGGTCGTCGTCATGCACGACGCCGGCGGCGACCGCGCGGAGACCGTCGCGGCCCTGGACCGGTTCATCCCGCTCATGCGCTCGCGCGGCTACACGTTCACGACCGTCTCCGAGGGCCTGACCCGTGCGTTCGGCGGGCAGCGCGTCGTCGTCGACACGCCGGCGACCCTCGTCGACCGGCACCGCTCCCTGGCGCTGGTCACCGCCGTGTCCCTGGCCGGCTGGGTGGTGGCCGCCCTCGGCGTCCTCCTGCTCGTCGTCGGGGTGCTGACGATCGCCCGTACCGCGGCGCTGTTCCTCCTCGCCGGCCGGCACGCGAGACGGCGGCGGGCCGCGGACTGGCGGTGGGGGCCGCCGGTCGAGCTGCCGGTGTCGGTGATCGTGCCCGCCTACAACGAGAAGGAGGGCATCGAGGCGGCCGTGCGGTCGCTGGCCGGCGGCGACCACCCGGGCGGGATCGAGGTCGTGGTGGTCGACGACGGGTCGACCGACGACACCGCGGCGCTGGTCGCCGCGCTCGGCCTGCCGAACGTCCGGGTCGCGCGGGTCCCCAACGGCGGCAAGCCCAACGCGCTCAACGTCGGCGTCGAGCTGGCCAGCCACGACATCGTCGTGATGGTCGACGGCGACACGGTGTTCGAGCGCGACGCGGTGCGGCACCTGGTGCAGCCGTTCGCGGACCCGTTCGTCGGTGCCGTGGCCGGCAACGTGAAGGTCGGCAACCGGCGCTCGGTGGTGGCCCGGTGGCAGCACATCGAGTACGTGATCGGGTTCAACCTCGACCGGCGCCTCTACGACGTCCTGCGCTGCATGCCGACGATCCCGGGTGCGATCGGGGCGTTCCGCCGGGAGGCGGTGCTGGACATCGGCGGGATCAGCCACGACACCCTCGCCGAGGACACCGACGCGACGATGGCGCTGTGCCGCGCCGGGTGGCGGGTGGTCTACGAGGAGCGGGCGCGGGCGTGGACGGAGGTGCCGACCACGCTGCGGCAGTTGTGGCTGCAGCGGTACCGCTGGAGCTACGGCACGATGCAGGCGATGTGGAAGCACCGCCGGTCCCTGGTGCAGCGCGGCCCGTCGGGTCGCTTCGGCCGGCTGGGGCTGCCGTTCGTCGCGCTGTTCGGCATCGCGCTCCCGCTGCTCGCCCCGGTCGTCGACATCCTGTTCGTCTACGGGCTGTTCCAGCCGAGCCGGCTGGTCACCACCGGCCTGTGGCTCGCGATGTTCGCGATGCAGGTGCTCACCGCGGTCGTCGCGTTCCGGCTGGACAAGGAGAAGCTGCGGCCGCTGTGGGTGCTGCCGCTGCAGCAGTTCGTGTACCGCCAGCTGATGTACCTCGTCCTCATCCAGTCGTTCGGCACCGCGCTGACCGGGGCCCGGCTGCGCTGGCACAAGCTGCACCGGGCCGGTTCCGCCGGCACCGGCATGACCGGCGGCGCTCCCGCCGGTGCCGGCAGAACCGGCGGTCCCGTCGGTGCCGGCCCGGCGCGGTCTGCCACGGGCCGGCATTACCGCGCGCCGGCGACGCGGCGCTGACTCCTGCACGTTGTGCGCCCCGCGCCGGACGTCGCTATGGTTGCGGGGCGATTGCGCACGGCGTGCCGTTGAGCGTGAAGCTCGTGGGGATGTCGGCGGCGTGCTGGCCTTCGACACCGGCACCGACGTCGTTGATCGACGAGCCGGCCGGCAGGTCGGCGTGGCCCGGCAGCCCGGCCACGGTCACCCGCTCGCCCTGCTGCTGCCAGGTCCCGTTCCAGCCGTCGCGGGTCTGCTGGCCCGCGCCGAGATCGAAGGTCAGGACCCAGTGCCGCACGTCGGCAGTGCCGGTGTTGACGATCGACAGCGTCACGTTCGCGCCGTTGTCCCAGGTGTCCTTCACCCGGTAGGCGACGCTGCACGACTGCGCCGCCGGTGCCGGTGGCGCGGCCGACGTCGATGGCGGCGCCGACGTCGATGCCGCCTCGCCGGACGCGCCGGGCCCGCCCGACGGCAGCGGACGGACCGACCACCGCGTCGCGGCGGACTCACGGTTCAGCGCCGGGCTGAAGGCCACGGCGGCCATGGCGACACCGGCGACGGCAACCACCGCCGTGGCCACCAACGCCACGATGACGCGCCGGCCCGCACGGCGCGGCGCCGGCGGCGCCACCTGCATCGGACCGGTGGCCCGGACGGTACGGGACTCGGCCGCCGGCCACGGTGCGCCGCCGACGGGCGCGTCCCGCAGGCCGGCCACGCCCGCGCCGGCCAGCGCGGCGAGCTGCCCGGCCACGACCGCCGCGGACGGGCGCACGGCGGGCTCGGCGGCGACGCAGGCCTGGTAGAGCGCGGCGAGCTCCAACGGCATCCCCGGGATCACCGGCAGCGCCGCCGTTTCCGGGTCGTCGCGGAACAGTCCCGCCCTTCCGCGCGCCGGCGGCGCGCCGGTCAGCGCCGTGAACAGCAGGACGCCGAGGTCGTACACGTCGGCGGCCGGGCCGCCGGCGTCGCGGGCGGCGGCGATCGCGGCGACGCCGAAGCCGGCCACCTTGACGCCGGTCTCGGTGAGGATCACGCTGCCCGGTTCGATCCCGCGGTGCACCAGACGCCGCGCGTGCGCCGCCGCCAGTGCCGCCGCGACGGACCCGCACACCTCGGCGGCCCGGCGCCACGGCAGGGGGCCCTGGACGAGCCGCGCGGCCAGGGAGACGCCGTCGAGGAGCTCCATCACGACGAACGGCTCGCCGTCGGCGACGCCGTAGTCGTAGACGGCACTGACGTTGGGATGGTTCAGGAACGCGGCGGCCTGCACGCCGGCTCGCAGCTCACCCTCGTCGCGCGGCCCACCGGCCAGGATCCTGACGGCGACCCGCCGCCTGAGCACCTCGTCGTACGCGCGCCAGGTCGGCGAGCTACCGCCGTCGCCGACCATCTCGATCAGCCGGTACCGGCCGGACAACACCCTTGGGCCATGCATCACCCGAAAAGTGTGCCACGTGGGTATCAGTACCGGTACTGCGTGATATGTCCATTTGCCAAGTCCCACGGCCGACGAAACCGCGGCGAAACGACGCCCCGGCAGCATGTTGGTGTGGTCAACATCGGCAGTCCCCGCAACGGGTGGACGGTCGGGGACGACGGCGGCGTGGACCTGCGGCGGGTCCCGGCCGAGCCCCGGGTGGTCACCGTCAAAGCGCGGCCGCAGGCGGTCACCCTCGACCTGACGCGCTGCGCGCTCGTCGTCGTCGACATGCAGAACGACTTCTGCCACCCCGACGGCTGGCTCGCCTCGATCGGCGTCGACATCGCGCCGGCGCGCGGGCCGATCGAGCCGCTGCGCCGGGTGGTGCCGTGGCTGCGGGCCGCCGGCACGCCAATCGTCTGGCTCAACTGGGGCAACCGGGCGGACCGGGCCAACCTGCCGCCGGGCGTGCTGCACGTGTACGACCCGCTCGGCCGGGGCGCCGGGATCGGGGCGCCGGCCGGGCCGCGCGGCACGCCGACGCTGCAGCAGGGCAGCTGGTCGGCGGCGATCGTCGACGAGCTCGCGCCCGCCCCCGAGGACATCCTCGTCGACAAGTACCGCATGAGCGGCTTCTTCGACACCCCGCTCGACTCGGTGCTGCGCAACCTGGCCGTCACCACGCTGCTGTTCGCCGGGGTCAACTCGGACCAGTGCGTGCTGTCCACGCTGTCCGACGCGGCCTGCCTCGGCTACGACGTGGTGCTGCTGGAGGACTGCGCCGCCACCACGTCCCCGGCGTTCTGCCACGAGGCGACGCTCTACAACGTGGCCCAGTGCTTCGGCTTCGTGGCCGACTCCACCCACCTGACTGGAGCGTGAGATGCGACCCATCCTCGTCGACGCCGCGGCGCTGGAGTTCCACCACATCACGCCCGGCGACACCGTGCGGCTGGCCGTGCTCGCCGGACCGGAGGTGTCGCCGGTGACGGTGATCCTGGAGGCGTGGGACCCGGGCGGCGCGCAGCCGCCGAACAGCCACCCCGGCGCCGTGGAGACGTTCGTGTTCCTGCGCGGCCGCGGGCGCGCGGTCTGCGACGAGCACGAGGTGGCCGTCGCCGCGGGCGACACGATCGTGCTGCCGGCCGGGACCGTGCACCACATCCACAACGAGGGCGAGGGCCGCATGTACAGCCTCACCCTCATGTGCCCCGACGAGGGCTTCGCCGACCTCGTCCGGCGCGGCCCGGTGGCCCCGACCGACGACGAGGACCGGGCCGTGTTCCGCGCGCTGCCGGCATGAGCGGTTCCGGAGCGAAGCGGAGGAGGCCGCTCGTCATGGGCTCGGTTCTGGGCTCGTGCGGCCGGAGCGGAGCGGAGGTCGCATGAGCGACTGGTTCGCCGTCGAGGCGGTCGGGCCGGGGACCTGGCTCGTCGCCGAGCCCGGACACGTGAACTGCTTCCTCGTCGCCGGCACCGAGCGGGCCGTGCTGGTCGACACCGGCCTCGGCATCGCCGACATCGGTGCCGTCGTGCGGCGCCTGACGGACCGGCCGGTGCTCGCCGTGAACACCCACGGGCACAGCGACCACCGCGGCGGCAACCGGTACTTCGCCGACGTCGCCGCCCACCCGGCCGCCGCGGCCGCCCTGACCAGCGCGGTGCCGCCGGAGCAGCTGGCGGCGTACCTCGCGGTCGCCCGGGCCCAGCTCGCCGCGTACGAGCAGGTCCGCGCCCTCGACGACCGCTTCTTCCACCTGTTCGCCGCCGCGACCCGGCCGCGGCCGCTGCCGCCCGGCGCGGACGCGTGGACGGTCCCGCCCGGCCCGGCCCCGGCCGCCCTCGCCGACCGGCAGCGGATCGACCTCGGCGGCCGGGAGCTGACGGTGCTGTTCACGCCGGGGCACTCGCCGGACTCGATCTGCCTGCTGGACGAGGCGCACGGGCTGCTCTTCGCCGGCGATACCCTCATCACCGGAGACTTCTGGGCGCACACGCCCGACACCGACATCGAGCGGTTCGCCGCGACGCTGCGGTGGCTCGACGATGAGATTGGTGGTTCGGTGTCGTCGATCTTCCCCGCGCACACGCTGCGCTACCGGGTGGGTCCGGCGTTCCTGCGCCGGGCCGCGGCCGCGTTCGCCGACGTGGCCGCCGGCCGCGCCACCGGCGTCCCCGGCGCCGACCTGCTGCGCCGCCCGGCGCTGCGCCACGACTTCGGCGACTTCACGATCCTGCGCCCGCTGGTTGACGGCCGAGTTGAGCGCTGACGAGCTGCTGCGGCAGCTGGGCGGCGCGATCCGGGCGCGGCGGCGCGGTCTCGGGCTGACCCTGGTCGACGTCGCGGCCCGGGCCGGCCTCAGCCACCCGTTCCTGAGCCAGGTCGAGCGGGGCGTCGCCCGGCCCAGCATGCGCTCGCTGACCGCCGTCGCCGCCGCGCTGGACACCACCGCCCAGGCGCTGCTCGCGCTGCCCGGCACCGAGGCCGTCTCGATCGTGCCCGGTCACGACGCGCTGCCCGCCCTGGACTCCGGTGACGGGACGGTGCGCTCGCTGGTGCACGGCGAGCGGGCGATGCTGCCGCTGGAGTTCACCGGCGCGCCGGACGTCTTCGAGGAGTACTACGTCCATGCGGGCGACGAGTTCCTGTACGTCGCCGAGGGCACCATCGAGGTCGACGTCGACGGCGAGCTGGTCGTCCTGCGCGAGCGCGGCAGCCTGTACTACGCGGGCGGCATCCCGCACCGGTGGCGCCGCGCCGCCCCCGGCGCCGTCCGGGTCGTCATGGTGCAGCACAACGTCTGAGTTTTCCCCGCCGAAACGGGCCGCTGACGACCACGACACCTGACGGCAGCATCGTGCAAATGTTGACTCCATCAACATCGGGCGGTGCGCATGCGGGTCGGTGTCTTCCTCTTCGGCGGTGTCGAGATGCCCGACGCGGGCGCGTCCGGCCCGGACCCCCTCGACCGCCGCTACGACCAGCAGGCCGTGCTGCACGCCCACCGCGAGCTGCTGGAGTGCGGCGTGCTGGCCGAGCGGCTGGGCTTCGACAGCTTCTGGCTGACCGAGCACCACTTCCAGCACGAGGGCTACGAGGTCGTGCCCAACGGGCTGCTGTTCTCGGCGTTCCTCGCCGCGCGGACCAGCCGCCTGCGCATCGGCACCATGTTCAACGTCGTCGGGCAGTGGCACCCGCTGCGCCTGGCCGAGGACTTCGCCCTGGTGCACAACCTCAGCGGCGGGCGCGGCATCCTCGGCGTCGGGCGCGGCACGGTGCCGCGCGAGATGCTCCCCCTCACCGCCGGCCGGCTCTCCGTCGGCAGCCACGACAACCCCGACGCCGCCGAGGCCGACCGGCGCAACCGGGAGCTCACCGGCGAGGCCCTCGACGTCATCGAGGCCGCCTTCGGCGCCGAGACGTTCGCGTTCCAGGGCAAGCACTTCAGCCTCCCGCCGCCCGGCATCCCCGACCGCGGCGGCGAGGTGTCCACGCTGACCCTGGTGCCCCGCCCGGTGTACCCGTTCGAGACCTGGCAGGCGGTCACCAGCCCGCCGACGCTGCAGGAGGTGCCGCGCCGCGGCTACGGCGGCGTCTTCTGGCTCAAGGAGCGCGACCGGCTGCGCCGCGACTGGGACGAGTTCGGCGCGCTGTTCGCCCGCCACCACGGCCGCGCGCTCGGCCCGGGGGAGCGGCGCCTGCTCGTGCTCAACGTGGCCGTCGCCGACACCGCGGCCCGGGCCGTCGACGAGGCGCGCCCCGGCCACGACGAGTTCTGGAAGTTCCTCGGCCCCTACGGCTGGGGCCGCGGCTACAACGGGCCGGACGGCGGCCCCGCCCCCGCCGGCCACCAGCCCACCCTCGAGGAGTCGATGGACCAGGGCGTGTGGGCGGTCGGCAGCCCGCAGGACGTCGCGTCGGTCATCCGGCGGTACCGCGACGAGCTCGGCCTGCAGGACCTGGTCGTGTTCCCGGGCATGCCCGGCGACCCGTACCCGCGGGTCCGGGACCAGCTGACCCGGCTGGCCACCGAGGTTCTGCCGCTGCTGGACCAGCCGTGATCCACGTACCGTCCACGGTGGACACCCTGCGCTGGGGCCGGCTCCCGTCCGCCGCCGCCGAGCCGGTCGCCACCGTCGCCTCCGGCGCCGTGCTCACCCTCGACACCCTCAGCCACGAGGGCGCCCTGCCCGACCAGGGCGGCGACCCGCTGGCCTTCTTCGCCCGCCACGGCGTCGAGCCGCTGCCCGACCTGCTCGACGTCGTGCCGCGGCTGCCCCGCCGCCCGGACGACGGCCCGCACTTCGTCACCGGCCCGGTCCGCGTCGACGGCGCCGAGCCCGGCGACCTGCTGCAGGTCGACGTCCTCGCCCTGGACCGGCGGGCCGACTACGGGGTCATCACCGACCGGCATGCCAAGGACGTCTTCGGCGCCGACCGCCCGCCCGGCTTCACCGCCCCGGTCGTGAGCACCTTCTGCCGGGTCGCCGCCGGACGCGCGTACCTCGACGGCGACCCGCGGCTCAGCGTCCCGGTCGCGCCGTTCCTCGGCATCATGGGCGTCGCCGAAGGCGGGCCGGAGCCGCACTCCGGGCCGCCCGGGCGCTTCGGCGGCAACCTCGACCTCAAGCACCTCGTCGCCGGCACGACGCTGTTCCTGCCCGTCCTCGCCCCCGGCGCGCTGTTCTACGCCGGTGACCCGCACTTCGCCCAGGGCAACGGCGAGCTCGCCTCGACCGCCCTGGAGGCGCCGCTGCGGGCGACGCTCCGGCTGACCGTCCACACCGGACGGTTCGACCTCGATGCCCCGGTGGCCCGTACACCGGCGTCGTGGATCGTGTGCGGGCTCGACCGCGACCTCGGCCGCGCCGTGCGGGCCGCGTCGGCCGCCGCGGTGCGGCTGCTGGGCAACGACGGCATCCCGCCCGACCTCGCGCTGGCCTGGCTCAGCGTCGCCGGCGACGTCGAGGTCACCCAGGTCGTCGACGGCGTGCTCGGCGCGCACGTCGTCCTGCCCCGCTCCGTCGACCTCCTGGGAGTGCCATGAGTATGCGCCGGCTCGCCGAGCTCACCTCGCCCGCCGTCGCCGCCCTGCCCGCGCACGGCATCGCCGTGCTGCCGGTCGGCGCGATCGAACAGCACGGTCCGCACCTGCCGCTGGTCACCGACCTGCTCGTCGCCGAGACCCTGGCCGCCGACGCCGTCGCGGCCGACGGCGACGAGCACGAGCTGTGGCTGCTGCCGCCGCTGGCCTGCACCAAGTCCAACGAGCACGCCTGGGCGGCCGGCACCCTGTGGCTGAGCGCCGCGACCCTGGCGGCCGTCGTGCACGACCTCGGCCGCAGCGTCGCCGGCACACCGCTGCGCAAGCTGGTGTTCCTCAACGGCCACGGCGGCAACAGCGCGCTGCTCAACGTCTGCGCCCGCGAGCTGCGGCTCGACTTCGGCCTCGCCACGTTCGTCATGCACCCGTCGCTGCCGCCGGACCAGGGCGGCGCCTCGCCCGCCGAGGAGCTCGGCACCGGCATCCATGGCGGCAAGGACGAGACGTCGCTGGTCCTGCACCTACGCCCCGACCTGGTGCGGATGGACCTCGCGACCCGCAACGTGCCGGAGCAGCTGACCGGGTTCGAGCACGTCCGCTTCGGCGGCCCGGTGTCGTTCGGCTGGTCCAGCGACGACTTCGGCACCGACGGCACGCTCGGCGACCCGACCCTCGCCACCGCCGAGCACGGCGCCGCGCTCTACGCCGGCATGCTCCGCCAGGCGGGGCAGGCGTTCGCCGAGATCGCGCGGTTCGCCCATGGCCGCTGACGTCCTCGTCGTCGGTGCCGGGCACAACGGGCTGACCTGCGCGGCCTACCTGGCCCGGGCCGGGCTCGCGGTCACCGTGGTCGAGTGCCGCGGTACCGTCGGCGGCTGCGCGTCCACCGTGGACGCCGTCGGCGCCCGGGTGAACATCTGCAACTGCGATCACACCATGGTCCTGGCCTCCGGCATCGTCGAGGAGCTCGGCCTGGCCGCGCACGGCCTGCGCTATCTCGACGTCGACCCGGTCGAGGTGGCGGTCGGCTGGGGCGGCGAGCCGGCGTTCGTGCAGTACCGCTCGGTGGAGCGGACCGTCGCGGGCCTGCCGCCGGCGGTCGGCGCGGCGTACCGGCGGTACGTCGACGCGACGCTGCCCCTCGCCCGGCTGGTACTCGCCGCGGCCGCCGCGCCGCCGTCGTTCGGTCGGCTGCTGCGCCTCGCTTCGCCGCGCACCGCGGCGATGCTGCTGGCCTGGCGGCGGCGCAGCCTCATCGACGTCCTCGCCGCCTTCGGGCTGCCGCCGTGGATCCAGTCGGCGTTCGCGGCCACCGGCCCCGGCGTGTGGGGCGTCTCGCCCTTTGCGGCCGGTACCGCGATCGCCGCCGCCGGCCCCGTCGTGCGCCACCTCGCCGGGGTCGGCCGGCCCGCC